>JBEPVJ010000509.1:0-2502 GCA_041691095.1 Gemmatimonadales bacterium | reverse complement strand
GGCACACCGAGCTCACCGCACGCGCCTGCGAGCGCCCGCATCTCGGCGCCGGCCGGGTCGAGACCGTAGAAACACGGATCGGCGCGCACGCAGGGGGCCTGCCGCTGCACGGCCTCCTCGACCGTGAGCTTCCAGTTGGGCAGACCGGGATGGACCGCCGGCACCGCGCGGAAGCGGGGTTGCTGGGCGGCGGCCAGGTAGACCACCGAGTTGCCCTCGGTGGGATCCTTCCAGAGAATGGCCGACAGATTGGTGAGCCAGGCCCGCTCGATTCCGGCCCGGTCCATGGTCTCCAGCAGCGACGACGGTGAGCCGCCGGGGACTTTGCGGAAAGCGTACCGGCCCAGGAACGCGTTGACGTCGATACGCATGGTCACGCCGCTCCGAAGCTGTCGTTCGGGAAAATGCCGGCGGCGTTGCGCCAGCGGATGCGCTCGATCTGTTCGCCGGAGAGAAGCCAGGTGAGATAGCGGAGCTTTGCGAGCCCGGTATCGAGTGTGATGTCGGCACCCCAGAGCAGGCGGCCGGGCCCGACGGCATCGAGGCAGGCCTCGAGCATGCCGCCATCGACGCCGCTTCCGGAGAGATCGACGAAGACGTTGGGCACGGCGCGTACGGCGTGGAGCGAGTGCAGCCAGTCTCCGCCCCCGCCGATGTGGGCCAGAATAAACGCGACCTCGGGGTGGCGCACCGCGAGGGCGCCGAGCTCCACCGCGTCCGATGCCTCCTGGCCAGGCCAGTCCTTCCGCCGGTGCTGCCATATGTGCTGCAGGATCGGCACCCCATGCCGCTGTGCCGCGGCGCAAACCGGATCGAGCAGCGGATCATTGGCCCGGCGGCTCGCGGCGAGCTTGATGCCGATCATTCCCGCCGCAAGGCAGCGCTCGATTTCGTGGAGTGCGTGCCCGGTGTAGTTCGGGTTCACGCAGGCGTAGCTTCGGATTTTTCCTGGATACTGCCGGCACAGCGCGAGCATCGCATCGTTCCCGGTGACGACATCATCTGGAGACGGGAAATAGGTCGGGGATGTGCGCCCGAAGGTGCCCAGAATCGAGGCGACGTGGCAGGTGATCCCGATCTTGTCTCCTGCGGCCAGACGGCTGGCGTTTCGCTCGGCCCAGTCAGCCCGCGAGTCGGCCGGATAGTAGAAGTGGGCATGGACGTCGATCAATGTCATGCGAGCTCGCGCAGCACGACTTCGAGCGTGCCGAGCGCCTCCCGGATATCGGTGGCGGTGTGCGCCAGGGAAACAAAATTGTACGCGTTGCGTTTGAAGAGGAGCCCGCGCCGGGCGCAGCCCCGAGCCACCTGCTCCGAGATACGATCATCGGCATAGCGGAGAAAGCACATCTCGGGGATGCCGCCCACCGATGTCACCCGTGAGGGAAACTCTCGAACCAGCCGCTCGAGGCCTGCATGGAGCGGAACGCCCACCGCCTGGAGCCGATCGGGCAATGCGGTGTCCCGGGCCACCCGCAGTGTCGCGCGCGCCGCCGCGAGCGCGATGAACTCGGTAGCCATGGTGGAGGAAACCCAGGTGTGGCCCGTCTGCTGCATGATGTCTCTCCGTCCGCCGACTGCGGCGAGAGCAAATCCGTTGGCCATCGCTTTGCCCAGCACGATCAGATCCGGGTCTCCGCCCCAGCGGGCCACCGCGCCGCCGAGTGACACGCGGAAGGCGGTCTTGATCTCGTCGAAGATCAGCACCGCGCCGCAGCGGCGGGTCTCTTCGCGCATAACCCGCAGCCATTCGGGATGGGGCTCCGCTTCGACCACCGGCTCGACGACCACGCAGGCCAGCCGGCTCCCGGCCTGGCGGATCAGCGCGCCGGAACGCTCCGCGTCGTTGAAGGGGAGCTCCGCGTAGAGCGCCGAGGTGGACTCCGGAACCCCGGAGCCCCGGGAGCACCAGTCGTGCCAGCCATGGTAGCCGCAGCCCAGCACGCTCTCCCGGCCGGTGAAGGCGCGCGCCAGCCGTACCGCCGCCGCCACCGCTTCCGCACCGGTCTTGAGAAAACGAATCTGCTCGAGCGCGGGAATCATTCCCGCGAGGTCTGCGGCGAGAGCCTCTTCTTCCACCGGGGCCAGCGGCCCGATCCCGCCCCGCTCCATGGCGTCGATGGCGGCGGCGGTGACATCGGGATGGCCGTACCCCAGCCCGACAGCGCCCAAGCCCATAATCAGGTCAAGGTATTCGCGGCCTTCCTCGTCCCACACCCGCGCCCCGGCGCTGCGGGTCATGCGCAGGGGCAGACCCTCCCACTCGCCGCCGAAGAGGGCGTCGGGCCGCTTGCTGCCCGTCGAGGTGAATCCGGAGACTCGCATGACCCTCATTCCACGCTGACTCCCTCGGGTGACCAGCGACACGGCAGGATCGTCGCGCCGGCCCGGCGGGCGGCAACGGCAGCCCTCTCGGGATCTTCCACTACAAAAAACATGGTGCCTCCTGCCCCGGCGCCGGCGGCCTTGCCGCCACGCGATCCTGCCCGCATTACCTCGGCT
>JBEPVJ010000508.1:0-2514 GCA_041691095.1 Gemmatimonadales bacterium | reverse complement strand
CGAGCGATAGGCCATCGTCGCACCGTGCGGCGCCGACCGGTAGATCCGGAAATCGCCCCAGTCGAGCAGGCGATAGGCCAGCTGCTCGATCTGTTCGAAGGTGACCCTGAGGCTGGAATCGCTGGACAGATTGGCCTGCATGGTATGGACCTTGTTCAGATCCTCGGCGGAGATGGCTTCCTCGAGCAGCGCCCGGGTTACCAGGCCCGCCACCGCCAGGGCGAGGAGCACCACGATCCAGCCCGGCGGGCTCAGCTGGGTGACCGCCCACACCAGGATGCCGGTCCCCAGGAGTGTCATCAGGAAGGCGACAATCTCCCAGCGGAGAATGAACAGCCGATCCTCCACTTCGAGCTTCCCGCGCATGATCAGCGACAGGTAAAACAGTACCCGGGTTACGGCGAAGTAGATGCCCGACAGCACCACGAACGGGGCCAGGAAGTCGAGCGAGAGCGTGCGGGTGCCGCCGAGCCGGACGGCGAGCGCATAGAAGCCGAACGCCACCATGAACGCGAGCGCTTCGCGGCCGGCGTTGACCGCGCCGGCCCGTACCGACTTCCGCAGCCAGGCGACATCGGCCGCGAACACCCCGGCGGCGAGTCCGATGACCGCGACCGACGCCGGCGCCGCCAGCGCGGCCAGCAGCGCGGGAATGCCGATCTGGGTGAGATAGGAATATTTGCTGAGCCGGACCGGAGCGGTCCGCAGCAGGGCGACGGTTCCGACCATCGCCAGCGTCTCGATGGGATGCCGCATCCATCGCGAATCCCACACCGCGATCAGCAAGACGAGCAGCGGCCCCGCCACGGACAGGCCGCGGGCGTAGGCGTCCATCAGCTTGCCGGAAAGATCCGGCCTGGTGTCAGAGGAAATAGTCACCCACCGTCAGGTTGTATCGATCAGGATTGGTGACCTTGACGATGGACCGGAGGTAGTCGCCGTCGGGGCCCTGCTCCGCCAGATCGACCGCGATTCCCGGCGGGACGATCAAGCTGCCCGCGGGGTCGATGACGATCCGAACCACGGGTCGGTTGAGCAGCTCGCGGTCGGCATTGGCCTGGGCTACGATCGCCACTTCGAAGGTGTCGAGAATGACGCAGGTGCCGATCGGATAGACCCCGATGAGGTTGATCAGCGCCTTGACCACGATCGGATCGTAGCCTCGGCGCGGGTTAGTCCACATTTCACGGAGCACCTGGTCCGGCTCGATGGGAACGGTCTGATAGGCCCGCCGTGTGGTCGCCGCATCGAACCCGTCCGCGACGGCCACCAGCCGGGAGAAAATTCCCAGCGTTCGCGGGCGGATCGCCCGCGGGTACCCGGTGAGATCGGTCTTCATATGGTGCTCGTGCGCGACGAGGATCGACTTGTAGGGTATTTCCTCGTACGTCCGGAGCCCGAACAGCGTCATGGCGCCCCGCCATGGGTGGGCCTGGATAACCCGCCACTCGTCTTCAGAAAGACCGTTGACCTTGTTGAGTACTTCGATGGGAATCTTGGCCTTGCCGATATCATGCAGCAGCGCCGTCATGCCGAGGTCGTAGAGCTGCAGCTTGGTCAGCCCGATCTTTCGCCCCAGCGCCACCGCGAAGATGCACACGTTCACCGAGTGGGTGAAGGTGTATTCGTCGTAGTCGCGCAGGGTGGTGAGACCCATGATCGAGGTCTCGTTGGTGAGCACCTGGTCGACGATCATCTGGACTGCGCGTTTCACCTTCTTGACGCTGCTGGTCCGGCCCAGCCGGATGCTGTTGACCACGTCCTTGGTGACCGCGACTCCCTGCGCATAGGTGCGCCGGGCCAGCTCGCGCGCCTCCTGCGCGCTGAGCTCCTCGGTGGCGTCGGTGGCCGGCTCGAAGTCGATGTGGGGCGTGTTGGCCAGGCTCAGCCGCTCGATCAACGCGGTGTAGCGATCCTCGACGCCGGTCTCCGCCAGCAGGCTCAGCATGATGCTGAGCAGCGCCTGCCATTCCCGCCGCTCGACCCCGGCCCGGGTATGGAACACCCCGATATCGAAGGCGGTGAGGGTGGTCAGGAGATTGCTCAGCGCGGCGAAGTTGTCGAGCTCCAGCCGAAGCCGGGTGCCGTTGATGAAGAGGAAATCGCCCGCGAGCCGCAGCTCGAGCTCGGATTCCCGGAGCAGCAATGCCGTCGAAGAGATTTGCAGCTCGTCGAGCGCTTTCTGAACGGTGGCGTTCTCGACGGGATAGAGCTTCAGCGCGCGCAGCGCGGCATAGAAGGTGAGAAGGAATCCGCGGCCGGCGTGGCGGATGAATCCTTCGTCACCGCTTCCCGGCCGGCTGCCGTGGGTTTCGTCGCTCATGCGGGCCAGTCGCGCAGGGCGCGGAGGGCGGCATTTCGGACCGGCAGATCCTTGTCCTGCTGGATCCTTTCCAGGACTACGCGAGCGGCGGGACTCTGGAGCCGCCCGATGGCGTACGCGGCGCAGGTCCGGGTCTCCGAAGTTTCCTTGCGACGGAGAAACCCCTTGGGCTCGAGAATATTGGAGAGCAC
>JBEPVJ010000507.1:0-2519 GCA_041691095.1 Gemmatimonadales bacterium | reverse complement strand
CGTCAGTGCCGCCTGGAGCTGGCTCAGGAACACGGCGGTCTGGCTGGCGCCGCCCTGCGTGCCGAAGGTCTTGTTGGCGGGGTTCAGCCCGGCCGTGGCACCCACGGTGTCGATATCGAAACGGTTCTGCACCCGGACCCGCACGATCGGCACGGTGCCGAAAATGCTCAGACGCGAAGTGATACCATAGGCGGCTCCGATGTAGCCGGTGCCGACGTTCACCTGCATCGCAGCCGTGGTTCGCCCCAGTGAAAGGCCGAGACCCTGCACCCCGGTCACACGGCGGAGCGCGACCTCGGCCGAATCGAGCGTGGCCAGGAACCGTCCATCGAATGGATTGAAGACGAAGTCGCTGGCCGCGTCCTGCTTCACCCCGTTGTTGAAGCGCTGATCCCAATTGTCGAAGCGCCCGCCGAAGTCGAGCCGCAGCAGACCCTTGGGCACGCCGATCGGGGCGAGCTGGGCCGATGCCGGCGCGGCGACGGTGAGGAATGCCAGAGTGAGGAGCGGGCGGGAGAGGGGCATGGGAGCGGGAAATTCGCGGGTCGGAGTGCCTTCCGCCAGTCTGCCCGATCCCGATACTTTGCCCAATGCTCTCGAAAATACGGATGTCGCCCCTGGCCCAGACCGCCAAGAATCTGGTCAGGCTCGGCGACGATTGGCTCGCCAAGGCCAGGCGGGCCGCATTCCCGGGGTGGAAGCCGCGCGTCCTCTTCCAGATCTCCAACACATTCGGCTACGACGCCCAGGAGCCGGTCATCCGGTCCCTGGTCGAGCGGAGCAGGGTAAGGGTGGCTGCGGCGGGAGGGATCGAGCGCGGAGTGGCGCCGAAACGGATCGCCGAGATCCAGGGACTCGGCGTTACCCACCATGCCCTCGAGCGCAGCCGGCACCTCCGTTTCGATGCGATCATCCTCACCGACGTTCCGCTCAAGCGCTACTGGCGGAGCGGCCCGCGAATGTATCTGCATCATGGCTCGTCGTTCGCCACCGCGGTGAGCCACTACGCCTTCGATGTGATGGAGCGCCACGAGGTCCGCTACCTCCTCGCCCTCCAGCGCTCACCCGGGAAGGGAAGCGGCTGGGTCTCGATTTGCCGCTGCTCGATTCGGTGCTGCGGTCCAACCAGAGTCACATCGACCGGGCCGTGGCGCTGATCACCGCCTCCGGCGCCCGCCGGGTCGGGCTGGCCGGGCTCAGCTTCAAACCCGGCACCGACGATCTGCGGGAGAGCCCGCTGGTGCTACTTGCGGCGCGCCTGGGCGAGCTGGGCGTCGAGGTGAGGATTCACGATCCCGGCATCGATCTGTCCCGGGTGACGGGAGTGAATCGCGAATATCTCGAGGCGCACCTGCCGCAGGCACCGCGCCTGCTGGTGAGGAGCTTGGGCGAGATGGTGGCGCAGGCCGACCTGGTCGTGATCGGGCATATTGACCCTTCGGAACAGGGGGCGCTCGGGCAGTTGCTGGAGAACCGCTCGGTGCTGGACCTGGCGGGCCTCTATGATGCGGGGCGCCCCGACGGGGATTACCGCGGCATCTGCTGGTAGGCGGGATCGGTGAACCACACTGAATGGAGACTGCCCACATGAGGACACCACGGCGCTTGGCTGGCGGACTACTCCTCGCGGCCCTCGCCGGCTGCGGAGCAACTGGTACGACCGATACCACTCCTGAATGGGTGGGGGTCTACGCGCTCCAGTCAATCAACGGACAGGCGCTACCGTTCACCCAGGCGGTCCCGGGGCAGGGCACCGAAACCATCGAGGGAATGAACCTCACCATCACGACGACTCTCGCCACGATGGCCCTGACGCAAAACGCCGACGGGGACGACAACTCCATGTCGTGCACCTTCACGCCGGGCATTGCAAGCGGAGTGAACAATATCGACTTCCTCCTGAAGACGGGGCCATGCGCGACCGTTCTCCGGTACCACCATTCGGGAAAAACGCTCACCAGCGTTGGCGGCGCCGACTTGTACCTTCTGACCCGGCCGTGACCCGGAGTTTCGAGGGGAATCCGTCCTGTCAGGCGATGAGCCACCCAGTCACTCGAGTGCCAAGCTCCGGCGGCTTGCAACATCCACCTCAATCAAGGCTCCGCGTTTCAAGGTCCCCCATTTGCGCAGTATCTTTGCAGTCGAGGCCCGGCTGGGGTGGCGAAACTGGCAAACGCAAGGGACTTAAAATCCCTTGGGAGCAATCCCTTGCGGGTTCGATCCCCGCCCCCAGCATTATTGATTCTGCTAGACTTACACTCGCAGGCGTTTCCTCTCCAGTAGACGCTGCGGCTCCGATTGTGCCTGGATCTGTGCCGGGCGATTTGGGGAGCATCAGGCCTTACCTCCAGACACCGCTCGCTTGTAGTCTGACGGCTTGGGCCGGTACTTCCCGTAGATCCGAAGGACCATCGAGGCATCCCGGTGGCCCAAATTGTTAGCGATGAGCTGGGGGTCCTGACCCGCTTTCATCCACCTGACCGCGACGCTATGCCGCGAGTCGTGGTCCTGTGGGACCT
>JBEPVJ010000506.1:0-2524 GCA_041691095.1 Gemmatimonadales bacterium | reverse complement strand
ATCCCGGTCATCGCGGACGAGAGCTGTCTCGTCGCCACGGATATTCCCAGGCTGGTCGGGAAAGTCGACGGGATCAACATCAAGCTGGCCAAGACCGGCAGTCTTCGCGAGGCGCTGCGCATGATCGCAATCGCCCGCGCGCACCACATGATGGTGATGGTCGGCTGCATGATCGAGAGCTCGATCGGCATCACGGCGGCGGCGCAGGTCACGCCGCTGGTGGATATCTGTGATCTCGATGGCGCCGCGCTGCTCTCCCGGGATCCCTATTCCGGCGCCACTATCGATCGAGGGCAGCTCAAGCTGTCCGAAGCGCCGGGGCTCGGGCTCTCGGTGCGATGACGGAGCGCTTCGCCCAGGTCGCCTTACCGCTTCCCCTCTTCGAGCCTTACACCTATAGCGTCCCCGAGATCCTGGCCGACCGCGTCGTGCCGGGGGCGCGGGTGGTGGTGCCGGTGCGCGCCCGCGAGCTGGTGGGCATCGTGCTCTCGACCGGGGACGCCACTGCCAACGACGCGCAGCCAACCTCCTTCGTTCTGAAGGCCATCCTCGCCGCTCCCGATCCCGGGCCCGCGCTGACACCGGCGCTCCTGCGCGTCGCGGAGTGGATGGCGGGCTACTACGGCGCTCCAATCGGTCTCGCTCTCAAGGCAATGATACCGGCCCCGATGTGGGGCGCCTCTCGAATGCTGATACGGCTGACGGGCAGCGGTCCAGGCCGGCTGGGGGGCCTCGCCGAGCAATTGACCGATTGGCTGAGTCGCCGGGGCGGGGAAGCCCCGCTCGACACCGCCGCGCGACATTTCAAGAAGCCGCTCTGGGAAGTCGCGGACCGGCTGGCGCGGGTCGGTGCCGCCGAGCTATCGGTCGAGCCGGCGGAGGCCGAGCCGGTGTCGCTGACCGAGCGGCGGCTGGAGCTCGCGGGAGAGTCGCTGACCCTGATCGAGCGAGACGCCCGTTTCGCGCGAGCGCCCAAGCAGCGACGGCTCTACCAGACTCTTGAAGAGCTGGGTGGCTCGGCGGCCGTCAAGCACCTCAAGGACGCCCTGGGAATGAGCGACGCGGTTATGAAGGGGCTGGCCGACTCAGGGCTGGCGCGCATGATCAAGACCGAGCGGATGCGGGACCCCTTCGAGGGCCAGGCCGGCACCCCTCCTCCGGAACATCTCACTGCGGAGCAGGCTTCCGTCCTGGAAGGCATCGAGCAGCTGGCCCCGGGGAGCGGCGCACTCCTCTTCGGTGTCACCGGCAGCGGAAAGACGCTGGTCTACCTCCGGGCGGTGCAGCGTGCGCTCGAGGCGGGCCGGGGCGCCATCGTGCTGGTACCGGAGATCGGCCTCACGCCGCAGATGGTGAGCCGGGTGCGCGGGATGTTCGGAAATGACGTGGCGGTGCTGCACAGCGGGTTATCGGATGGCGAGCGGGCCGATGCGTGGCGGCTCCTCCGCCGCGGTGAGCGCCGGGTGGCGGTGGGGGCACGCTCGGCGGTCTTTGCCCCGGTACAGGATCTCGGGCTGATCGTGGTGGATGAGGAGCACGAGGCCAGCTACAAGAACGGTGAGTCGCCTCGCTACAACGCGCGGGATGTCGCACGAGTCCGGGCCCGGCTCGAGGGCGCTCGCTTCGTTCTGGGGAGCGCCACACCCTCTCTGGAAACTTTCAGTCAGGTCCGGAGCGAGCCTGCGGCCTTGCCGCCCTCCCGCCTCACTGCCCTGAGCCTTCCCCACCGCATCGACTCCCGTCCCATGCCTCCGGTCGAGATCATCGATCTGCGTACCGCTCCCCGGATCATGACCGGGCACTCGGTGCCCTGGTCCGAGGCCCTGGATGCGGCACTGACTCTGACGCTGGCCCGCGGCGAGCAGGCCATTCTGATGCTGAATCGACGGGGCTATGCGGCGTTCGTGCAGTGCCCCGCGTGTGGACTGGTGCCCGAATGCCCCGATTGCAGCATCGCGCTCACGCTGCATCGGGTGCCGCCGGGGATGCGCTGTCACTATTGCGGCAAACATTTTCCGGTTGCCGGCAAGTGTGCCAGCTGTGGCCACGAAGTGCAACGGGCCCACGGGATAGGCACCCAGCAGCTGGAGGAGCTCGTGGCGGCGCGCTTTCCCAAGGCTCGGCTGGCGCGGATGGACCTGGATACCACCTCCACGCGATTCAGCCATCACCGGATACTCGACAAGATCGACAAGGGCACCGTCGACATTCTTCTCGGCACCCAGATGATCGCCAAGGGAATGGATTTCCCCAACGTCACCCTGGTGGGAGTGGTAGACGCCGACACCGCGCTCCACCTCCCCGATTTCCGGGCTGGGGAGCGAACCTATCAGCTGCTGGCCCAGGTCGCGGGCCGGGCAGGTCGGGGTGCCAAAGGCGGAAAGGTGCTGGTTCAGACTCGCAGCCCCGATCATCCGGCGCTCCGCTTCGCGTCGAGCCATGATACGCAGGGATTCCTGGCCCATGAAGCCGCCGAGCGCCGCAGCCCGCCGTACCCGCCGGAAACCAGCCTGCTCAATGTGAT
>JBEPVJ010000505.1:0-2530 GCA_041691095.1 Gemmatimonadales bacterium | reverse complement strand
GGGGAGCCTGCTCCAGCGGCTCCACCCCACCGGCGCGATGACCACCTGGACGGTGGGGCGGGCGGCATTCGCCACCCGCGTGACCGTGGTGCGATACCCCGCCCGCTGCGCCGCGAGGAGCCGGGTGCCGGTGATGCTCATGAAACGCGAGGCGGACCCCTCGTCGTCCCAGACGATGTACCAGACCAGCGCCGCGCCGGCGGGCGTGCGATAGGTCCGGAACCGGTCGCCACCCCAGCCCAGGCCGGCATTGGCGACGACCTCGCCCCCCCCCCGAAGCACGGTGGCCAGCACCGCGATCTCCTGCTCGCCCAGGGTGTCCTCGTAGAGCGAGGCATCCGCATCGTCGAAACGAACCAGCACCGGCTGGTCACCCGCCGCGTAGCGGTCCGGGTGAAGAATCTGCTCGGTGGACCGCGGCATCTCCGCCACCGACGGCAGGGGATGTCCGGCCCGGGCAGAGTCCCACCATCGGATCCACTCGGCACCACTCAGGTAGGGAAAAATCATTTCTTCCCGCAACACCTGCGGAGCCTTGCTGAACTCGGGCATCGATGACGCCGAGCTGCGCACCTGCTCGCGCGCCATGGCCCAGAACTGCGGCTGCCGGATGAGATCGGGATTGGGAGCGAAGACCAGAATCGAGGCGAGCATCGCCTGACCCTCGAGCACGGCCTGCGCAGCGGTCTGTTGATCTCCATCGGCCTGGCGCTTCATGATCGAGTCGAGCGGCAGATACTGGTGCTGCAGCGCATGGACCAGCTCGTGCGCCACGACCAGGAGGAACTGGGTGGGCTCCGCGCCTCGAACTCCGTACAGCGTGTGCGTGGGAGGATCGTAGTACCCGGCAACCTGCTCGGTATACAGATCGAGGAGCAGTTTCTGGAGGTTCAGCGAATCGGGAATGAGTCCGAGCAGGCGGTACACCGCCTCGACCCCTTCCTGCCGGTCGGCGGGAAATTCCTGATGCAGCTTGTCGAGCAGAAAACCGCGCATCTCCTCCCGGCTCTTCATCGCCGAGTGGATCGGACCCTTGAATGTCAGACCGACGGCGCGCTCGACCGCCGGTCGAAGGCTGTCGACCAGATGGGCGATGTCGCGTTGCTGCGGATTCTGGGGTGCGGCGCCGCGGCAGCAGACCAGCCCTGCGAAGAACAGCATGGCAACCCGGCGCATCAGCCGACTCCGAGATAGTGCTGATACCAGGCGATCAATGCCGGCCCGACCAGGTAGGTGACCCCGGCGCCGATTGCGAGGAACACGCCGAAGGGGACCAGGCGCTTCTTCCCGAGCAGGGTCAGGGGGAGGAATATCAGGGTGCCTGCCAGCGCGCCGAGGAAAATGGTGAGCAGTACCCCCTGCCACCCGATGAACGCCCCGACCATCGCCATCATCTTGATGTCGCCGCCGCCCATCGCCTCCTCTTTGAACGCCCAGGTGCCGACGGCGCCGACCAACCACAGGAGGCCGAACCCCACCACTGCGCCGATCGCGGCGGCGATCATCCCGTCCACACCGGCCGCCGCCGCCAGGACCAGCCCGATCGCTAACCCGCCCCAGGTGAATTCGTTGGGGATGATGTACTCGCGCGCATCGGTGAGCGCGATGCCGATCAGCAGGGTGCCGAACAGCGCGCCCTTGAGCGCTTCGAGACCGAGGCCGTTGCGCCAGAACATTCCCGCCCAGAGCAGCGCGACCGCCAGCTCCACCAGCGGATACAGGATGCTGATCGGCTCGCGGCAGCCACGGCACTTGCCCCGCAACAGCAGCCAGGAGAGCACCGGGATGTTGTCGCTCCATCCCACCGGCCGGCCACAGCGCGGGCAGCGCGATGGTGGCGAGACCACCGACTGCTCGGCCGGGAGCCGGACGATGCAGACGTTGAGAAAGCTCCCGATGACCGCTCCGAACACTCCACCCATCAGGGCGAAGAGCGCCGATTCACTCACGCGTCACCTCGTAGAGGAGAATGCCCGCGGCGATACCGACATTGAGCGACTCCGCGCCGGCGCGAAGCGGAATGCCGATCCGGCCGTGGGCCCAGCGGTCCAATGACGGGCGAGTACCGCCTCCTTCGTTCCCGACCACGATCGCGACCGCCTGCCCACGGCTCCGCTCCGGCGGCGCCCCGTCCATCGCCGCCACCAGCAGCCGCACCGAAGCCGCCGCGGCCCAGGTTTCGAGCGCCGGCTCGTCGAGCGCCACATACGGAAGCCTGAACCATCCGCCCATGGTGGCGCGCAGCGTCTTGGGATTGGTGATCTCCGCGGTGCCCGGCAGCGCGAGGACGCCCGCCGCACCCAGCGCGAAGGCGGAACGCACCATCGTGCCGACGTTGCCGGGATCCTGGACCGCGTCCAGCACCAGCACCGGCGCCCGCGGCCCCGGCTTCAGGTCGGCCAGGGTCCAGCGCGGCGGCTCGATCACCGCGACGATGCCCTGGGGATGCTCGGTGGCGGCCAGCTGCTCCAGCTCCTTCTCGGTGACCGCCTCGAGCGCGTGCCCCGCTCCGGCGAGCGCTGCTTTGAGC
>JBEPVJ010000504.1:0-2536 GCA_041691095.1 Gemmatimonadales bacterium | reverse complement strand
CGCATCGAGCGCGCCTTCGAGGCCGCCTTCCTTGCCGCGGCGGCGCTCTGTTTGGCCGCGGCCTGGGCGGGCAGCCGGGTTCCGACGCTGCGCTTCGACGGCGAGCAGACCGTCACGGCGCCGGCCGTCGAGTGATCGTTACGGGTCGTTCTCCAGGCATCACAATCTCGGGCGCATGAAAAACAGGGTCATCGTCGGGCTGGTCGCCGTGCTCGTGGTCGGCGCGGGCGCTTACGCATGGTTGCGTGGCAGCCAGGGCGGCGACGCCACGGTCGCGGCGGCGCCGGCGTCATCGGCCTCGGCCGCGGGCGGCACGCCGGTCAGCATCACGACCGTCGTCGTGCAGAAGAAGGATGTCGACGTCATGCTCGACGCGACGGGCACCGTCATGGCGCTGAACAGTGTCGAGGTCCGGCCGCAGATCGCCAGCACGATCACCAAGGTGCAGATCAAGGAAGGCCAGTTCGTCAACGCGGGCCAGCCGCTGTACCTCCACACCGCACCGAACGGCTATCCCGAGCGTCAGGACGATTGGGTCAACAGCGGCGCACTGTTGGCCAGGATGAACCTCGCGGTGCAGCTCGCCGCCAACCGGTTGCCCGGCGTCACGGTGAATCTCGATGCGATTCTGCCGCTGGTCGCAGATCACGCGGCACTGGTGGATGCAGTGGACCGGCTGATCCTGGGAGGTCGGATGTCCAAGGAAACCCGCAAGGTGATTCTCGATCAGTTGGCCGACGTGCCCGACCAGACCGCGGCGCGGGCACTGGCGATCGGGCTCGCAATCGGCGGGCCGGAGTTTCAGAGGCAGTGAGAGGCTACACCGCAGGACACTCGAAGTCAGGAGACAAGATGTCCATAACACGCCGTGCATTCGTTCGCGGTGGGGCGCTGGGGATGGTCAGCTTCGGCCTCGATCCGCTGTTCCTGAGCCGGGCGGCCTACGCGATCGGTCCGCAGAACACCTCCCAGGCGGCCGGCCGGCGCACTCTGGTCTGTCTCTTCCAGCGCGGCGCGGTCGATGGCCTCAGCATGGTCATCCCTCACGGAGACGCTGCCTACTACAGCGAGCGCCCCAGGATCGCGATTCCGAAATCATCCGTGGTAGACCTCGACGGCCACTTCGGGCTGCACCCTCAGCTTGCCCCGCTCAAGCCGTTCTGGGACGGAGGAAGCCTCGCCGCAATTCACGCGGTCGGCTCTCCGGATGAGACCCGCTCCCACTTTGATGCGCAGGACTACATGGAATCGGGCACGCCGGGAGTCAAGTCAACCACCGACGGCTGGGCCAACCGCTACTGCCAGAACGCCAAGGAGCATACCGATACGCCCTTCCGCGCCGTCGCATTCGGGCCGCAGCTCCCCCGAATCATGGCGGGAACGGCGCCGGCACTCGCGATCGACGACCTGCGCACCTTTGGGATGGCGTCCCGCGCCAGTGGCGGCGACAAGCTGACTCGTGCCTTCGAAGCGCTCTACCAGGGCGCCGCCACCGGCCTGCTGGCCACCTCGGCGGAGGAGAGCTTCGAGGCGATCCGCATGCTCAAGACCGCGAACCCGGCGGGCCAGGTCGCCGAGCATGGCGCCGAGTATCCCCGCGGTCGCTTGGGGCAGAGTCTGCAGCAGATCGCCCAGCTCATCAAGGCGGGGCTGGGGCTCGAGATCGCATTCGCGGACATGAGCGGCTGGGACACCCATGTGAACCAGGGCAACGATCAGGGTCAGCTCTCGCAACGGCTCGCGGAGCTGGGCCAGGCCCTCGCGGCCTTCGCGACCGATCTCGGCGAGAAGATGAGCGAGGTCTGCGTGCTTACCATGTCGGAGTTCGGGCGAACCATCCGGGAAAACGGCACCGGGGGAACCGACCACGGGCACGGCACCGCGATGCTGGTGCTGGGCGGGACGGTCAAGGGAAAACAGGTGGCCGGTCGCTGGCCCGGGCTCTCGCAGACCGAGCGATACGAGGGAAGGGATGTTGCGGTGACCACCGATTTCCGGGATCTGTTCGGCGAGATCCTCACCCGTCACCTGGGCGCAAGGAACCTGAGCGCGGTCTTCCCAGGTTATGCCTCGGCGGACAGCAAATTCCCCGGCGTCATCAGGGTCTAGTCACGCGCGATTGAAAGAAAGAACGGGGGAGGGCTTTCGCCCTCCCCCGTTTTGCTGCGTCGGGCGGACCGAGCTACGGATTGCGATCGATGCAGCCCGTGAATTGCGGGTTATTGTTCTCGTCGAACGGAATCGGCAGATTGACTTCACTGCCGAATACTCCGCCCTTGTTGTTTCCGTTGATGATGTACGCCGCCCCGCCGCCGCCGGGGAATACCGCCGCGGCCGTCCGGCTATACTGACGAACCAGCCGCCGGAGGTCGCCCAGCCGGTGGCCGCTCAGGTAGAGCCAGAACGCCCGCTCCCGGAACATCAGGTCTTCCCGGGCCGACGGAGTGCCCGGATCAACCAGCGGAGTCAGCGGCGGAAAGACTAAGGTCGTCGGAAAGTAGGAGGGTAGCACGCTCGGCAGCAGCGCAGTATTGGC
>JBEPVJ010000503.1:0-2546 GCA_041691095.1 Gemmatimonadales bacterium | reverse complement strand
GTTCAGCCCATACCACCAATGCCCCGGCTGCCACCATCGTACCGCGAGTGTAACCCGCAAGGTGGTGAAGCAGCCGACCTACACCTCGCGGGGGCTGGCCCGCGACACCACGACATGCAAGGCCTGCAGCTACACCAGCACCCGGGAGGTAACTCTCCCCGTGCGTACCGCGCAGGCCAGCTCTTCCTCCGGGGGCGGCTCCTCGTCGAGCTCGTCCGGCGGTGGGGGAAGCAGCTTCGGAGGATCGGGATCCTCCAGTGGCGGCGGCGGAGGCTCGAGCTACTAACCATGGAAACTCCCGCCCTTCTCGCCCACGCCACCTGGAAGGCCATCCGCGACTCCACCTATGAAGTCGCCGTCCTGCCCTGGGGCGCCACCGAGGCGCACAATCTGCACCTGCCCTATGGCACCGACACCATCCAGTCGGAGCGGGTCGCGCAAGAGGCGGCCCGGCTCGCTGCCGAGGCAGGAGCGCGGGTTATCGTTTTACCGGCGGTACCGTTCGGTGTGCAGACGGGGCAGCTCGATGTGAAGCTCTGCCTCAACGTGAATCCCAGTACCCAGGCACTCCTGCTGTCCGACATCGCGACGAGCGTGTTAGGGGCCGGACTCCGCAAACTGGTCATCGTGAACGGTCATGGCGGCAATGATTTTCGCCAGATGATCCGGGAGCTGCAGCCCAGGACAGATCTGTTTCTCTGTACCGTGAACTGGTACAGCTGCGTGGATCCGAGGCCGTTCTTCGCGACCCCCGGAGACCATGCCGGCGAGCTGGAGACCAGCATGCTGCTGCACCTCGCACCGGAGCTGGTGCTTCCCCTCGAGGACGCCGGCGAGGGCCGGGCTCGGCGTTTCCGGGTTCGCGGGCTCCGGGAGGGCTGGGCCTGGGCGCCGCGACAGTGGACCCAGGTGACCGACGACACCGGCGTCGGAGATCCGCGCCAGGCCACCGCCGCCAAGGGAGAGCAATTTTTCTCGGCCGTCACCCGGCAAATCGGAGAATTTCTGATCCAGCTTGCCGAGGCCGATCCAGGGGACATGTATGAATGAACTGCAGGATCGCTCTGCTGAGCGGCGCCGGTGATCTGGGGAGACCAGCGCTGAAGGCCATTAATCGGAGCGGAGCGCCGTCATCGGGTCCACCCGCGTCGCCCGACGCGCCGGTATCGCGGCGGCGACCACCGCCGCCGCGCCCATGAGCAGGGACACGCCCGCCAGGGTGAGTGGATCGGTAGGCTGAACCCCGTCGAGCATCCCTGCCACGACCCGCTGCAACGCCACCGCCCCGGCGAGGCCGACCACCACTCCCAGGCCGGCGAGCGTCAGTCCCTGAACCAGCACACCGCGCAGCACTCGCGCGGAGTCGGCCCCAAGCGCCATGCGCAAACCGATCTCGCGGGTGCGCTGCGCCACCGAGAAGGCCATCACCCCATAGAGGCCGATCGCGGCGAGCACCAGCGCCATCATCGCGAAGGCGCCAAGGAGGGTGGTCGCAAATCGCGGGCGCGCCAGGGCGGCGCCGGCGCGCTCCTCCATGGTCTTGACGTTGTAGATCGGAAGCGTGGGATCCAGCGCCTTGAGCTCACGGCGGGCCGCGTCGATCATCAGCAGCGGATCCCGCTCGGTGCGGACGAAGAAGGTTCCCGACGACCCGAACCCCGACTGATACGCGGGAAAGTAGAGATCCGCCATCGCGCTGGATTCCAGCTCCCCGTAGCGCACGTCCCTGACCATACCGACAACAGCGGCGGTGGAATCTCCTCCGGCGAAATATCCGCTCGCCGCCGAGAGTACCCGGCCGATGGGATCCTGCCCGGGCCAGAGTCGCCGGGCCGCCGCTTCGTTGATGATGACCACTCGCGGTGCGCCCACCCGGTCCTGTGCGGTGAAGGCTCGCCCTTTCAGCAGCGCGATGCCGAGTGTCTTGAAATGATCGGGGGTAGCGGGGTGGATCCCGATTTCAACCGAGCTCGCCCCCATCTTGAACTTGTCGGCGTCGCGCTGCACGATGACGCTGACCGAGCAGGGTCCGGTCAGTGGCGCACAGAGACTGATCGAAGCCGATTGGACCCCGGGAAGCGCCGCGAGCCGGGCAACGGCCGCTTCCTTGAAGGCTCGGGAATCGCGCGCGGCGAAGTCTCCATCCGCCGCGGAATATTTGAAGGTCAGCAGGTGATCGGGTGTGAATCCGACATCGAGCGATTGCAGCTTGGCGAAGCTGCGCGCCAGGAGACCTGCACCCACCAGGAGTATCAGCGCGAGCGCCACTTCTGACACCACCAGCACCTGGTGCGCGCCAGGCCGTCGGAGTGTGAAGCGCCCGCCGCTCACCGACGCGCCCCCGGCCTTGAGCGTTTCCGTGAGCCCGGGCTGTGAGGCCTGCAACGCCGGGACCAGGCCGACCAGCAACGCGGCGAGGAGCGAAAGCCCGAGGGCGAATACCATCACCCTGCCGTCTACACCCACGGTCGCGGGATCGAAGAAAAAGCTGGTGCCATTGTTCGACTGCGCCTGACCGGGGCCGAGCAGCAGCACCAGCCGTACGC
>JBEPVJ010000502.1:0-2549 GCA_041691095.1 Gemmatimonadales bacterium | reverse complement strand
ATCGAATCGGACAGGCGGTAGAGCGGGCGCCGGCGAATCAGCGCGATCAGCAGCGCCAGCCCGATCAGCGCGAAGAAGAGCGGGATCGACGCCCGAATGACGTCCACGGCGTCGCTACGCGCCCGCGAACAGGTGGCACCCGGCTCGCTGAGCCTCCAGCAGCGCGAAGAACCCCGAGGGCTGCAGAATTACTCCGGGCAGGAGGTAGCCGAGTGCGCGGTCCCGCGCCTCCTTGGCGTGCTCCTTGTCGGCCTCGGCTTCGAGCCCCACCATCATTCCGAAGGCGAAGTTGCACCCCAGCACAATGCCGCCGCGCTCGGTGAATTTCGCGATCGATGAATTCGCCATCCACTCCGGAACGTTCTTGCGGCCGTCGAAATTGCTGATCGGGTTGAGCTCGACGGTTTTCCCGCTGGAGGGATCCTTCACCTTGCGCTTCTTGCCGATCTTGTGGCGGATCCAGAAGGCGTCGTTCATCACCAGTGGAATGCCGGCATGGCGGATCACCAGGACCGGATTGACCTCGGGGTCTTTCACGCCGTACACCTCCATGATCTGGTCGCGCCAGATCACCGCGCGCCAGATCTCGCCACCGCCCTCGATCTTTGGCGAGTCGAACACCGCGCGGAATTTTCCGTTGATGCGGTCCATCCACGACATGTCCCATTTGTCGCTGACCGGCCGCACCCGGGGCTCTGCCTCGAGGGATTTCGGGTCCGCGCCCAGCGCGCCCGCTGCGACGGCGGCACCGGTCGCCAGACGCCCCAGAAAATTCCGTCTATCGCCGGTCATTGTGCCATCTCCACGCGGGTGAGCTGCCAGAGGTCAATCTTGACGGCGCGGTCGTCCCTGTCAACGGAGCTGCACGTTGGGAACGAAGCTGCAGCCGTGGCCGCCAGCATGGCTCCCAGAAATTCCCGTCGATCGGTGCTCATCGAGCCACCTACGCCAGGTGGTGGGCCTTACGCCCGCCTCTGGCAACGTGGTCATGGGTAAACGGCACCTTCAGCAGCTCGGCCGCCATTTCGATGGCGCGGTCCACCAGTGCCTCGGCGCCTTCCTTGAGGTCGCTGCTCTGTTCAACCTGGCGCACGTTGTTTTCCATGTCTTCTGCAGACCACCCACGGGAATGGGCGATGAAGGGAAACTGGGGAAAGAGGAAGCCCAGCTCTCCGAAGAACGTCAGTAACCCACCGGCCACGCCCTGCACGTTGTCCTGGCCGCCGGTGATGATGAAGCTGGCCACCTTCTCCCGGATGAGCAGCCGGTTGCGAATGGTGATCTGATTCTGCACGCAGTTGAGCCGCTCGGCCATCTTGAAGTAGAGCGAGCTGGCCGAACCCCACCGAATCGGCGTGGCGAGCAGGATCACGTCGGCCCAGTGCACGATCGCCTCGTAGACCTGGTCCATCTCGTCGGCGGGATCCATCTGGGTAATCGAGCAGGGCCAGGTACAGGCATGCGCGCTCTTGGAGTAGTACCCCTCGCAGTGCCGGAACTTGAGCTCATTCAGCCGGATCATCCGGGTCTCGGCGTGACAGATGCTTCCGGCATGCGATAGCGCCGCCTCGAGCAGCAGTTCGGAGGTGGACAAGCGGGGATTGGCCGTGTCCATGGCGGTGGTCGAGATGCCCGCCACCCGGATCGGGCCGGCGGCGCGCTCGAGCTTCCGCTCCAGCGGATGCATCGGATGGGCAATCTTGTGGCGGCGGGTCGCGGCTTCGAGGTTCACCAGCACCCGGCCGTCCTCGACCCGGACTTCATGGCGCGGGACCGCCTCCTCCTCGTATCCCGGCTCGCCCTGGCCGCCCACCCGATGGTATTTCCAGTTGTGCCAGGGGCAGGTCACGTATTCCCCATCGAGGCGCCCGTCGCCCAGCGGACCGCCGGCATGGTTGCAGGTGCCTGAGATCGCGCCGAAGACGCCGTTCGCATAACTCAGCGCGATCCGGGTCCGCCCCACATGGATTTGCCGGAGGGCCGGGACCTGGAGCTCGTCGACGGATCCGATGTCGTGCCAGAGAGGGTCAGTCATGCACGTCTGCTCCATGCGTTGGTGAAATGAGGCGGGAACGGTTCAAGATATCGAGTGGCCTGCCCGGGCGGCCCGGTGCCGATGGAACAACTGGCCCAGCTGATGCAAGGTCGCCGGATGCGCTCCCGCCGCGCGGTTCGCCGCGCCGATCTCGAAGGCGAGGCGCCATTGCCGCATGAGCGTCCGATAGGCATGGGGCAGGCTGTGCGCCGGATCGTAAATGCTGGTCGCTTCCGAGGTAACGCCGTTGAGCTCCACCACCCGAAAGCGGCCCTGCTGCAATGCTTCACCCGATTCGGCCCGAACGTCGTACCGCCCAAAATAGAATCCCGCAAAGCCGCGGCTCACTCGATCCACCTCCGCCTCGAGCTCCGGCGTGATCAGCGCGCTCCCATCGAAGAACGCCGCGCCTCGGCAGTGGGTGCCCAGTTCCGCCACTGCAATCACCTCACCGCCACGCGGGATCTCCCAGAGCCGGGAGGCGTACCGGGTCAGGAGACGCCTCGCAATGCAG
>JBEPVJ010000501.1:0-2556 GCA_041691095.1 Gemmatimonadales bacterium | reverse complement strand
GTCCAGCGGTGCGCCCGGGAAAGCGAGCGGAACGGGTGGCAGGTGGTGGCCGATGTGGGATACGAGGGAAACCTCGACATTCCCCGGCAGATTGTCGACGGATACGCCACGATCTTTGACGAGACCGCCGAGCAGCTCCGGGAAATTGGCGCGGATCCGCCCAACCTCGTGGTCGTGCAGGCGGGCGTGGGGTCCTTGCTGCATTCCGCGGTGAACCACTATCGGGCGGGTTCCGACCAGCCGGTGATGGTGGCGGTCGAGCCGGTGGAGTCGGATCCGCTCTTCGCGTCGATCAACACCGACGACGGGCGCCCCGCGCCGTCCACCGGCCGGCAGGATTCCATCATGGCGGGCCTCAACTGTGGCAGTGTATCGCTCGCGTCCTGGCCGGCCATCCGGCGTGGGGTCGAGCTGTTCATGACGGTGTCGGATCGCTTCGCGAAGGAGGCGATGGGCCGGCTCGCCCGTCCACTTTCGGGAGACCCGGCGGTCGTGGCGGGGGAATCCGGCGCCGCCGGACTGGCGGGAGTCCTCGCCCTGCTGGAGGCGCCGGAGTTACGGGTAGCGGGGGACTTTCTCCGCCTGGGAGCCACGACCCGGCTGCTGGTGATCAACACCGAAGGTGCGACCGACCCCGAAGGCTACCGGCGGGTTGTTGAAGAATACGATTCGGGACTACGTTAATCGTTCGTGGTACACCGTCGCCCGATTTCCATCAGGAGCATCCCCATGCCGCTCATGCCACCCCTCAACCTCAAGCAGTGGATCGAGGAGCATCGCGCGCTTCTCAAGCCGCCGGTCGGAAACAAGATGATCTGGCAGGATTCCGACTTCATGGTGATGGCCGTGGGCGGCCCCAACCAGCGGAAGGACTTCCACGTCGAAGACGGCGAAGAGTTTTTCTACCAGGTGGAGGGTGACATTACCCTGCGGATCATCGAGAACGGGGCGGTGCGGGAAATTCCCATCCGCGAAGGGGAGATGTTCCTGCTCCCGCCCAACATCCCCCACTCGCCCCAGCGCCCCGCCAACACGGTCGGCCTGGTGATCGAGCGCCGGCGCGCCGAGTCGGAAGAAGACCACCTCCGCTGGTTCTGCGAGCAGTGCGGGGAAATGCTCTACGACGCGAACTTCCAGCTGGTGGATCTCGGCAAGCAGCTCAAGCCGATCATCGAACAGTTTTACGGCGATGTCTCGCTCCGGACCTGCAAGAAGTGCGGCCACATCATGCCGGTGCCCGCGCCGAGCGCCCCCGCCGCCAAGTAGTGCTCACGATCGACATCCATACTCACATTCTGCCGGAGTCGTGGCCGGACCTCGCGTCCCGCTACGGCTATGGCGGATGGGTATCGCTCGAGCCTCACGTCCCCTGCCGCGCCAGGATGCTGGTCGACGGAAAATTTTTCCGCGAAATCGGGGACAACTGCTGGTCCCCGCCGCGGCGTCTGGAGGAGTGCGACCGCGATGGGGTGCAGGTGCAGGTCCTCTCCACCGTGCCGGTGATGTTCAGCTACTGGGCCCGCCCGAACGATGGTCTCGACCTGGCGCGGCTGCTCAACGACAACCTCGCCGAGACCGTGGCGTGTCATCCGCGTCGCTTCATGGGGCTGGGCACGGTGCCGTTACAGGCCCCGCACCTCGCGGTGGCGGAGCTAACCCGCTGTGTCCGGGAGCTGGGAATGCCGGGGATCCAGATCGGCACCCATGTGGGAGAGTGGAACCTCGATCATCCCGCGCTCTTTCCCGTCTTCGAAGCGGCCCAGGAGCTGGGCGCGGCGGTGTTCGTCCATCCCTGGGACATGCTCGCCCCGGAGCGGATGACCAAGTACTGGCTCCCCTGGCTGGTCGGCATGCCCACCGAAACCGCACTGGCGATGTGCTCGCTGATTTTCGGCGGCGTGCTGGAGCGGTTGCCGCGGCTGCGCATCGGGTTTGCGCACGGAGGGGGCGCCTTCCCCGGCGGTTTCGGGCGGATCGAGCACGGCTTCCATGCCCGTCCCGACCTGGTCGCCGTGAGCAACCCTCACCCGCCCAGCAGGTACCTGGACCGTCTTTACGTGGATTCCCTCACCCACGACGCCGACGCCCTCCGGCTGTTGCTCCGACTGCACGGCCCAAGCCGCGTGGCGCTCGGCTCGGACTATCCCTTTCCCCTGGGAGAGGCCCGGCCCGGCGCACTGATCGCCGGCATGGGGGATCTCGATGTCGGGACCCGCGCCCGGCTGCTGCATGGCACGGCCCTCGAGTTCCTGGACCGCGCAGCAGGGGACTTCACGTGACCTCGGGCTACTCGCGCGACGAAGGCTGGGCTCTGGAGCAGGATCGCGCCGATTCGCTGGCGTGGTGTCGAGGGCAATTCGAGCTGCCGACGGACGGGTCGGGCCGCCCGCTCGCGTACTTCTGCGGCAATTCCCTCGGCCTGATGCCGCGTTCGGCGCGTGCCGCGGTCGAGGCGGTGCTGGCCGACTGGAGCCGCCTGGGCGTCGAGGCCCACCTGGACGCCGGGCGTCCATGGTATTCGTATCACGAGTGGTTCCGGGATCGACTGGCTCGGAT
>JBEPVJ010000500.1:0-2561 GCA_041691095.1 Gemmatimonadales bacterium | reverse complement strand
CGCTGCGGGAATTCAGGGGACCGTGCTTCGATTCGATGGAACCCGCTGGAAAATCGTACCGGTTCCCACCCACACCGATCTCTTCGCCATCTGGGGCACGGCCGCCGACAACATTCTTGCGGTCGGGAACTGCGGGGCGATGGTGCTGTTCAACGGCTCGGCCTGGACCCTGGTCCCCCAGACCGTGACCGCGGAGAATCTGCGCGCGGTGCACATCGCCCCGGGGGGAAACTTCTCGGTGGCCGGCTGGAGCGGCACGCTCCTAACCCGCCAGGCCTCGGGGTGGCGTCTCGGCGCTACCGGCCCGCTGCTCTTCGACGTCTCGCGGGGGCCGGGCGGGTCCCAGTATGCAGTGGGCAACAACGGGGCCGTACTGCGGGGAAACGGCTCGACCTGGACTTCGCTGCCGTATCCCACCGGCCGGGTGCTCTACGGCGCAGCCTATCAGAACGGCTCGCTGGTGGTCGTCGGAGATACGGGCGCCATCTTCCGCTACGACGGCGCCTACTGGAACGACGAATCGTTCCCCGGCCACCGCCTGTTGCGCTCGATCTGGACCGACGCCGCAGGGAGCGCCTTCATCGTGGGTGAACAGGGCGTCATGCTGCGCGCGGTCGCCGGCCGATGGGTCGAATCGGCGCCAGTCACCAGCCAGTTCCTGCGACATGTGTACGGGATCAGCCCGTCGGATGTCTTCGCGGTAGGAGACAGCGGCACGGTGGTCCACTGGAACGGCAGCGCGTGGCAGCGGATGCCTACTCCGACGCTCGCGCTGCTCCGCAGCGTCTGGGGCAGCGGCCCGGAAGATGTATTCGCGGTCGGGTCCGGCGGCACGATCCTGCGCTATGATGGCGTGCGCTGGTACACCATGCCGAGCCCCACGGTCAAAGAGCTTCGCGGATTGTGGGGTACCGGGCCGACCGATATCTACGCAGTGGGAGAGGACGAGGTCATCCTGCGATTCGACGGCTCGACCTGGAAGACGTTGCCGGCGCCGCTCAAGGATCTTCTCTTGTCGATTCATGGCGGCCCCGGACAGCCGCTGCTGGCGGTTGGCGCCAGGGGCGTCGTGCTGGAAGCGGTGCGGTGAGCGCTACGGCTCACCATATCTGAGCACTACGGCCTGTCCTTTGCCGTCTCCGGTCATCGTCACCACGAACAATCGATCGTAGTCGGTGTCGGAGAGAGGGGAAACCTGCTGCCCGGTGAGCCGCTCCACGATGAGGTGGGCCAGGTTGCTGTGAGTGGCCACCACGGCCCTGCTGCCGGCGGGCAGCGCGCGGAGTTTCGCAATCAGCTCGTCCATCTTCCCCGCTGAAACCACCATCACGGTCACGCCGGCGGCTTTGCTTAGCGGGGCCAGCGTCTCCTGCGTGCGCTTGAATTCGGACGCGAAGAGCGCGGTGACGTGCGCGTCCTTCAGTATATGAGCCAGCGTCTCGGCCCGTTTTCGGCCGGCGTCGGTCAGAGAGGGGTCCGGCGTCTCCGGCCCCTTCTCGGCATGGCGAACCACGAAGACGGTGATGGGCGCGTCCTGCGCGGCGAGCGTGGCAGCGGGAGCCAGCAATGCCAGCGTGAGAAAGAGACGACGATGCATCATAGGCACCCTGGTTTGAGTGAACGTTCCTGCTCTTGCCGCTCTTGCCTCTACAGGTCCCTTCGCGACGGCAACATCACATTGGCGATCAGCAGGCCCACTACCAGCGCCACCGCGGTGAACAAGGCGCTGAAGGCCGTATCGATGCCCGCCACCACTCGATTGTCCAGGAGCGCCGTGATGCTGCGGAATCCCACGCTTCCCGGGACCAGCACCAGCACTCCGGGCGCCACCACCACGCTGGCGGGGCGCTGGGTGCGCCGCGCGAACGCCGCTCCGGCCAGCGCCACACCGAACGATCCGAAGAAGGGGCCGAGCTCCGGACCGACCAGGCGGGTCCCGACGCGAGAGGCGAGGATCGCGAGCACGGCGGCCACCACGATCCACGGCACGTCGCGCCGGTCGGCCTTGAGCAGCACTGAAAATGCCAGCGCTGCCGCCACCAGCGCCACCCAGACGAAGATCTCGGGCAACCCCACCGGTGTCACGACGGTGGCGGCACCGACGACCTGCTCGGCCACCCGGGTGCCCAGTGCGACGCCGAACCCGATGCCGATGAAGGTGATAAACGCCCCGGCCGCGCGGGCGGTGCCCGAGGAAAGGTGCCCGGTGGCGAGTTCGCCCATCGCGCCGACCAGCATCAGCCCGGGGAGCAGCACCACCAGCCCGCCCAGGGTGGCGGTGGAAACCGACACGCCGCCCACCAGCACTCCCGCCACCGTCGCGAGCGCCGCGACCAGGAACGCCGCCGCCGCGGTGAAAACTTTTCCCAGCGTCTCGACTCGGGCTGCCAGCAGGGCCAGCAGGCCGGTGATCAGGCCCAGCACCGCCGCCAGCCCGATCTCTTTCTTGCCCCCTCCGAAAAAGACCGCCGACGCGGCCGACGAAAGCGCATAGGCAATCGTGGTCAGACCGCGCGGGTAGGGCGAGGGCGCCTCGATCACGACGCGAAGCTGGACCGCGC
>JBEPVJ010000499.1:0-2573 GCA_041691095.1 Gemmatimonadales bacterium | reverse complement strand
GCAACATAGGACGTTCTGCTGGTGGCCCCGCGCGCTATGGTCCCTCCGGCCCAGAGACTGAGCGGACCAGTGGTTCCCGCATCCAGGCCCGACGCCGATTCCTCCACGGTAGTGGTCCGGTTCTCGATAGTGACGTCTCCCACATCGGGCCCGAACGAGATCACCCCCGGCGCGCCGAGGGTGGGGCCGGGACCCCAGCGGACGTCGAGGCTGTTGTCGTTGAAGGCCAGCCCTGACACGGGGGCGGCGTACCACCAGATGAGGTCGCCAGTTTCCCAGGTCTCGTGGACAAGGGTGGGCTCGAAATAGCTCCCGTCGCCAACCAGCGCACCGGCGATGACACGTATGCCGCGGGCGCGCAGCTGGGCGGCCAAATCGCGAAGGCGTCGCATCGGATCGGACTCGCAGGCGCCGACGTCGGTGGTATCGGGCCGGAAGCAGCGCCGGCTCATGGTCGGGTCGCCACGGCCATACAGGACCAGGTCTCCCTTTACGACTGGCCCCTCGACCGGGCCGGCAGCATACAGGCTGGTCAGGACAGTCCCGTCCCCTGGGAGCAGCACCGTGGCAGCCGCCGCGACGATGAGTTTGGTATTGCTGGCGGGAACGAAGAGGCGAGCGGCATTGCGGTCATAGAGGAGCTTGCCAGTGGTGTCGAGCACCGCCACTCCCCAGGAGTGCCGGTCGAATGGGGCGGCATCCAGCAGGCGATCGAGCCGCTTGGGCAGGGACTGTGCCGCCAGCGGGACCGAGGCGCAAAAGGCGGCGCAGAGCAGGGCAGGACAATAGCGGCGCATTGATAGATTCTGAGAGTGGCGTAACACAATAAGAGAAATAGATTTAGACCGTGCCGTCAAATATGCCCATAATCCCGCATCGTCCTAGCCGGCGGCGCTGGGTGTCTACAGTCCGTACAGGGTTGGTCCTCGTGGCACTCGGCGTTTCCGGGCTGCGCGCTGCCTCGGCACAGGCGGTTGAGGTAGGGCTGGTCATCCGCCAGCTCAAATTTTCCGGCAACAAGGCACTGAACACCAGCCTGCTTGCCGCCGCCATCGCCACCACCAATTCCAGCTGGATTGCCCGGTTTCCGGTGATTCGCTCCCTTGGCCTGGGCGCCAAGCGGCACCTGTCCGACCGATCCTTCCGAACCGACGTCGAGCGCCTGAAAACCTTCTATCGCCTGCACGGGTACCTCGACGTGCTGATCGATACGACGGTGGTGCGCACGCCGAAGGACGCGTACATCACTTTTCATATCACTGAGAATGAGCCGGTGCGGGTCCGGACCTTCGAAATCACCGGGCTCGATACGATTCCGGATTCGGACCGCCTGACCACGTCGCTACCGTTGCGCGTAGGGCAACCGTTCGACCGGGCGCTGCTGGTTTCCTCGGCAGACACCATCGCTACCCGGTTGCAGGATCTGGGCTATCCCGAGGTGCGGGTCCTGCTGGGCAAGCGCGAGGTGAACCGCGAGGCGCACACGGCGGACATTGCCCTGGCGGTCGAGCCGGGGGTGGTCTCGGTCATCGGGGAAATCCACGTCCAAGGCACCAAGCTGGTGGACTCCTCGTTCGTGAGGGCGCTCCTGGCCACCGCGCCCGGCCGCATGTTCAGCTCCACTTCCATCGGTCAGAGCCAGCGCAACCTCTATCGTTCCGAGCTCTTCCGGTTCGCCACCGTGCGTTTGGACACGGCCCATTTCGTGGCGGGCTCCGGCGTGGTTCCCCTGACCATCGTGGTGACCGAGGGGCCGATGCACCGGGCCCGCGCCTCCGCGGGTTACGGCACCAACGACTGCTTCCGCCTCGGGCTGGGATGGACCGCGCGCAACGCGCTGGGGCACGGCCAGATCTTCGACGTCTCGGCCCAGACCTCGAAGCTCGGGGTGGGTGTCCCGACGCTGGTCGGTGCGCTGCGGAACTCGATCTGCTCCGCCCTCAAAGACGATTCTGGCTCGCGCAAACTCAACTACAATGTCTCGACCTCCTTCCGCCGCCCCGCGTTCATCTCGCCGGCCAACACGCTGAGCCTCGCACTCTTTGCGGAGCGGCGCAGCGAGTTCGCGGTGTATCTGCGGGAGGACATCGGCGGGTCGCTGACCCTGGTGCACGAAACCCAGCGTCGGATCCCCATTTCGCTGACCTACCGGCTCTCCTACGGCCGGACCGAAGCGCAGAACAATGTGTCATTCTGCGGCTACTTCAACGCCTGTACCGAAGCCGACATCGATCAGTTGCGGCAGCGCCGGCTGCTTGCCACTGTCACCGCGAACGCGGTGCGGGTCCGGGTGAACAATCCCCTCGACCCGTCTCGGGGGAATGCCGCCACGCTCGAGATGACCCACAGCTCGCGGTTCACCGGATCCTCCCGGTTCGCCCAATTCACCCGCTTCCTGGGAGACGCGTCCTTCTACCAGCCGCTTGGCTCGGCGGTCTTCGCGCTGCACCTGCGCGCCGGGGCGGTGCTAGCGCCCCGGCTGGCCCTGAGCGGCGGCGCCACCAATTTCGTCCCCCCGGAACAACGGTTCTATGCCGGCGGACCGAACGATGTCCGGGGATACAGCCGCAACG
>JBEPVJ010000498.1:0-2577 GCA_041691095.1 Gemmatimonadales bacterium | reverse complement strand
GCCCCCCCCGGGTCCCGGTTTCTTTTCCCCCCCTCTCCACCCACCCCCCCCCCCCCACCCCCCCCACCCCCACACAAACAACCACCCCCCGCCCCCCCCCCCCCGCGCTCCACTACAACGCACCCTCCCCTCGTCCGAGTGACTCCATGATCGCTCCATTGAACAGCAAATACCTCCCAGTGGCGCAGACCGGGCTCCGCATCGCGGCGGGCAGCGCCTATTTCGTGCACGGTTCGTCCAAGCTGCTGGGATGGTTCGGCGGCATGGGTCCCAACGGCGGCGGTGTCGAGCTCATGAGCAAATTCGGGGCGGCCGGCGTCATCGAGACCGTCCTCGGCGCCTGTCTGATCCTGGGGCTGGCCACGCGGCTCGCCGCGTTCATCGCCTCTGGAGAGATGGCGGTCACCTACTTCTGGATGCACTGGGCCGGATCCGGCTCGCCCTGGTGGTGGAAGAATCACGGCGAGGTCCCGCTGCTGTTCTGCTTCATCTGGCTGGTCTTTGCGGCGTGGGGCGCCGGCCCCTGGAGCGTCGATGCGATGCTGGCCCGCGGAAAGCCCGACGCCACCGCGCATCGATGACCCGGGCTCTGGCCGTGGCACTGCTGCTGGCCGCGCGGGTTACGTCCGCGCCGGCCCAGGCGCCCAGGCAGATCGTGCATTACCCGCTGTCGATGGTAGATCTCAGCATCGTCGCGGACACGGTGTCGGGGTTGCAGATCCTGGTGCAGCCGGGCGCCGGCTCCAAACCGGGTTCGAACGTCGCCCTGGTCTGGCTGCGCTTCGATCCCGATAGCCTCCTGGAATGGGTCAACAGCGCCTTTGCGGCGCTGCGAAGCGCCGCTCCAACCGCCGCGCCCAAGGGCATCCAGTGGTCCCGAACCCTCCTTCCGCTGGGCGGCCAGGGCGGGCTGGCGCTCGGCCGCAGCCGCAAGAATCAGGTGCTGGAGCAGAAGCGCTGGCTAGCGGTCGGCGACTCCGCCCTCGGCTGGCAGGCCGACATCTCGGGCGCCGAGGCCGACAGCCTGCTGCAAGTATTTCTCACCTTGGGGAGCGCTTCCCGCCTGGATACCACGTCCGGCGCGCCCAGCGATTCCTCGCGGGTCGACTCGCGGGCCACTCCGGA
Organism: Gemmatimonadales bacterium; assembly: GCA_041691095.1. GTDB lineage: Bacteria > Gemmatimonadota > Gemmatimonadetes > Gemmatimonadales > GWC2-71-9 > JABFSM01. The sequence goes on along the minus strand of JBEPVJ010000498.1, from coordinate 1,452 downwards.
TCACCCGGTTGCTCCCCGCTCGAACGGGCTGACCGGGCGGGTGGCGGCGCAGTACGTGGTGGGCGTGGACGGACGGGTCGAGCCGGGCTCCATCGCGATTCTCTTCGCCTCGGACTCGCGCCTGGCGGAGCCGGCGAAAGTGGCCGCGCGGGAGACGACCTATCATCCCGCGCAGCGTGATGGCCGGCCGGTGCGACAGGTGGTTCGCTCGATATTCTATTGGAAACAGTGAGACAGAATATGAATGCTTCACCTAACCCGGATACCGACTGCGATCAGCTCCATCCCTCCCTGCGCGTCGGCGACGTCGCCGCGGCGGTGGCATTCTACGCCGGCAAACTCGGGTTCAGCGTCTCCTTTACCCAGGGAGATCCGCCGGAGATGGCCGGGGTGGACCTGGGACAGGTACAGATGTTCCTGGAACGGGGGACGCCGGCACCGGAGGGCTGCTCGGTGTATTTCGTCGTGGGAGATGCCGACCGGCTCCACGCCCTTCAGCGCGCCAATGGCGTCGAGATCGTGATGCCTCCGGCGGACCGCCATTACGGGTTGCGGGACTACCGCATCCGAGACCTCAACGGCAACGAGCTGTCGTTCGGGCACCGGATCGGCCCCATCGACACCGGTCCGCCGCTGGACATCGACCGGGTAGACGTCCCGGTGCGGCTGGAGAAGCGCCTCACCGCGCTGCTGGCAGACCTGGCCGAATACAAGCGGATGAGTGTGAGCAGCTGCTTGGAAGAGATCCTGCTCCATACCAACGAGCCGCTGGGCGACGGCGTCGCCAGCCCGCATACCAAGGCGGATCTCAAGTACATCCAGGAGCTCAAGAAGAAGCACGGCATCGACTACGACAGCCACGCGAGCTATCGGTTCGTCGAGCGCAAGCCCAACTGACGATCACAAGGAGCGCGTCATGAGGATTCACCGCATTCTTCCCGGTGCAGCGCTGCTGTCCCTCCTGCTGCTCACCGGCGCCCGGCCCGCGCCCCAATCGGGGCGCGGCCTCATGCATGGCTACGTGGCGTTCGAGGATTTTTCCTACAACGACGTGGGCGAAGGCAAGATCAAGGCGTCCGTCGAGCTGCGGAGCACCACCGCCGGCAGCCATGGCGCCCGCAAAACCGAGACCGACCGCCACGGCGGCTACGATTTCCCGGGGATCGGGATGGGGGAATACCTCCTGCACATTGCCGCCCCCGGCCACAAGACGTACGAGATCGTGATCTACATTCCCTCGGATTTCGAGTGCCGTCTGGCGGTCATGCTGAAGAAGTCCTGAGCCTCAGGGATGCAGCGCGGCGGTCACCGCCTTGACCCGCTCCACCACCCGCGCCAACTCCCCGCGCGCCGTACCCCAGTCGGCTTGGTCGATCGCTTCTCGTACGCCGGGCAGCTCCATCGCCGCGTAGGTGAATTTCGGCGCGTAGAGGGCATGCTTGAACCAGGGCC
>JBEPVJ010000497.1:0-2585 GCA_041691095.1 Gemmatimonadales bacterium | reverse complement strand
ACCGTGAAGTTGACCGGCGACGCATAGAGCGAAAATTCGCTGTCGTTGCCCGGCAAGAAGAATCGTACCTGGCCCGCCACCGACTGGAGCAGGCCCAGCTTGAACTTCACCCGCATCCACGGTCCCCACTCCCCGCGGCGCAGTTCCGCGCTCTGGCCTCCGATCCGGACCACGACCGTGCCTCGCCCGGCATTCACTTCGGCGGTCAGCTCGATCGTCGCGTCGCCGCCCCTCGGCAGGCGCGGCCCCACCAGCAGCGTGCGGACCCGTCCCGATTCGAGCGTGACACGGGTAACCCGCTCGCTTTCCCCCGCCGCCACGTCGTCGCGGGTGGTGAAGTAGGTGGGTGTTCCTAACCCGCCGCGAAGGTCGGGGACCCCCATTCCGGCCAGGAGCCGGCCCTTGACCTCGTCCGGGGGATAGGTGCACGGACACCGGATGACCGTCGAGGATACCCCCGCCTTGGCCAGCAGCTCCCACATCGGCGTTCCGCGCCGCAGGTTGACCGCTTTGGGGGGGACGAAGGAATTCTTCTGCTCGTAGCGGTTGAGCGAGAGATCGGGGAGATACGTCGCGGGATCGCGCCGGAGAAAATCGAAGATGCCATGGACGCCGGGATTGGCGCCCGTGGCGAAGGTGGACCACGCGACCGGCGTCTGGGCAGGATAGGTCGTCGCGAGGCGGGAGTAGGAGCCGGCTTCGCGAAGGCGTGCCAAAGCCGGCAGCTCGCCCGAGGCCATCATGGCTTCCACCAGGCTCGGCTCCAGCCCGTCGAGGCCGAGCACGATCACACGGCGAACGGAGACCACCGAGGGCTAGCTTCGGCCGGCGCGTCGGCCGAACAAATTGCCAACCGAGCGCCCGATCCCCTTGAGCAGCGCTTTGGTCCGGTGCCAGAACATCACCGCGACACCAACCACCGCGGCGATCGCGGAGGCGAGAGGCATGGCAGTGTCTGGTCCGAGGTACATGCCGGCTCCGGAGGTGACGACGAAAGTCCCCGGGAATATAGGCTCGGGCCCGGGCCATTTCTATTGCGGCAGGATTCGCTCCACCGCGGCCGCCAGCGCCTCGGGTGTGGCATCGATTTCCTGGATGGCGGCATCGCCCGCTGCGCCCAGGAGGCTTTCGGTATCCTTGAGCATGTGTCCGGTGAGAATTGCGGCGACTCGCGCGTCGGGCGCCATCAGGCCGGTGGCGGTGAGCTGGCGAACCCCCGCCACCGCGGCCGCGCTGGCCGGCTCGCACCCGACACCAGCATGATCCACCACGCGCTTGGCCTCCAGTATCTCTGCATCGGTGACGCTGAGGACCACGCCGTTGGTATAGCGGATCGAGCGCACCGCGCGGTCCCACGACGCGGGGTCCCCGATTCGGATCGCTGTCGCCACCGTCTCGGCCTCGACCCGTACCCGCTGGTGAAAATCGTCCGCGAATCCCCGAGCGAATGGCGCCGCGCCCTGGGCCTGGACGACCGCCAGCCGCGGCACGCGATCGATGAGCCCCCAGTCCCGCGCCTCCTCGAGCGCCTTCCCGAAGGCCGCGGTGTTTCCGAGGTTTCCCCCCGGCAGCACGATCCAGTCTGGAGATTCCCAGCCGAGCTGTTGCAGCAGCTCGAGCACGATCGTCTTCTGTCCTTCGAGCCGGAATGGATTCACGCTGTTGAGCATGTACAGACCGAGCAGGTCGCTCGCGGCTTCCACCAGCCGGAGGCAGGCGTCGAAGTCTCCCCGTACCGCCAGCACCCGCGCGCCGTACCCCACCGTCTGCGCCAGCTTGCCGCGCGCTACCTTGCCTGCGGGCACCAGCACGAACGCCGGCAATCCCGCCTGCGCGGCGTAGGCCGCGAGCGAGGCCGAGGTATTCCCGGTCGAGGCACAGACCACCGCGCGGGCGCCGATCCGAACCGCCTGGGTGACTCCCACCGTCATGCCGCGGTCCTTGAACGATCCGGTTGGATTCTGTCCCTCGTGCTTGAGGAACAGATCCGCGACTCCGGCCCAATCGGCGATCTGCTGCCGGTAGAGCAGGGGGGTGTTGCCTTCCGGGAACGACACGGGGTGAGGCCCCGCAGTCGGCATCACGATTTCCTGGAACCGCCACACTCCCGATGCAGTCGTGTCGGGTCGCGCACAGCATCGCGTCTGGATCGCGATCGAGCGCGGCGGCGCCGAGGTTGCGGTAGAAGACCATGTGCAGGTTCTCGTCGGTGGCGACGCGGGCCAGCAACTGCTCGGCGATCGGGCAGCCAGTAGCGGCCCCGGTGTTGCGGTGCGAAACGCGAGTGGCCAGCTCCTGGAAGGACACGTAGGCCAGCGCCTGCAGCATGCTCTTGTCACCCGAGTCGTAACCGGCAGCCATGTGCAGCATCCGCAGCCGCTCGACCTCGACCGGATCGGCACCGCGAGTGGTGACGAGGTAGTCACGGATCGCGATGGCGTGCCGACCCTCCTCGGCAGTCCAGCGGCCGACCCATTCCCCCCACGCACCGTCGCGGCCGAAGCGGGTCGCTATCTCGCGGTGGTAGGAGGGCAGGTTGTCCTCGGTCATCAGGTTGACGACCATGGCGATGCGGGCGACCGGGT
>JBEPVJ010000496.1:0-2594 GCA_041691095.1 Gemmatimonadales bacterium | reverse complement strand
CGAAGCCCGTCGTGCCCGAAACGAAAATCCAGCCGCCGTCGACGACCGCGCGGGAGTAACCGATTTCCTGTTCGAAGGTCGAGCCGGAGCTGATGAGCCGACGGGTCATTGTCATCTCCAGATAAAGCGTGAATGCCGGTCAGCCCAGTGGGCGGCCCATGCGCACGAATTCGGCGACCTGCCCGTCAGGCATGGTGTGACGCACCGGCTCGATCGACTGGTAGCCCAATGCGCTATACAGCGGCACACCCGGCAGCGTGGCCATCAGCTCGGCGCGACGAAAGCCGGCCGCCTTCGCCTCGGCCTCACAGTAATGCAATAGCCGTCGCCCCAGGCCTTGCCTCGCGCGGGATGGATGAACGAAGAAGGCGCGGATTCGAGCCGCCTCAGTCGCGGGATCGAGGGTCGGGTCGGTCGCGCCCTTGGCCTGATCACCGCCAAAAAGAGTGCGCCGCCTGCTCCAGCCGCCGCAGGCATCGAGGCGGCCTCGTGACTCAATGATGTAGTAGGTACGATCGGCGAGGAGCTGGGTGTCGACGCCGAATACGTGGGTGACGAGGGACGCAATCTGGGCGGACGTGTAGTAGCCCTGGCTCAGCTCGGTCGCCGAGGCGGCGATGAGAACATTGAGCGAGGCCACTTCCGTCGGAGCTGCGCGGCGAAGCTGGTCCAAGAGGGCAAGATAGCTTGGCGAATTCAGAGGTATCGAGGGGCTGGATGAATCCGCCAGGGAGACGTCTTCGCAGTCTACCCTACCGGGCTTCCGGGGCTGGGGCTGAAAATCCTTCAACCAATGCGACCTAAACGTATGAAAGACACCGCGATGGGGATTGTGACAGCCTCGGCATGCCCCTTGCCTTCTGAAGATTCAATCTCGGAAACAATTTCAGGTTTCCGGCCCGCAGCCCCACGTCACAGCGAGAGAAGGAACTACGGATGTTCAACCGCAAGGGTTTTACCCTGATCGAGCTGCTCATCGTGGTGGTCATCATCGGCATTCTCGCGGCGATCGCTATCCCGAAGTTTGCGGCCACGAAAGACAAGGCCAAGCTGGCATCGGTCAAGACCGATCTCAGGAACATGATGACAGCTCAGGAGGCCTACTTCTCGGACTACGCGACCTACGGCTCCTTTGCCCAGCTGCAGACCGCCAGCAACTTCACGCTTTCGACCGGCAATACCGCCGCGGCAGCAGGTGTGGCGAGCGGGTTTACTGCCACGGTCACCAACGCCTCGATCAGCACCGGGTTCAAGAAGTGCCAGGTCCAGGTCGGCGCCGGCGCCGCCTCGACGCTGGATGGGGTACAGGTCTGCTCGTAAACTGATTCGGAGCGGGGTGGTTCCAGGCGGGTCCTTCGGCGCTCGCCTCTTTGTTTATTCCTGCCGAAGTGTGAGGCCGGGATCGACTCGAGCGGCCTTGCGGGCCGGGGAGTACATCGCGAGGCCACTGGCGCTCCAGCCCGGCACTCAATAGGATTGATCCCATGAATCGCCGGCTCATGGCCTCCTCGTATTACTACGCGACCCCATCCATGGGCCGCAGCCGGAGGCATTCGAGCAGCTAGCAGTCGCCGAATCCTGAATCTTCCGAGCGGCCCGTGAACCCACGGGCCGCTTTTTTGTTGTTCCCCCGCGCCAGGAGACCAAGATGCCGGACCTGATGAGCCAGGACACAGACCGATCCTCGACCACCGTCCAGCACTGGGCGGGTTACCGCGATGAGGACCATCACGTCTGGGCGACGCTCTATGGCCGGCGCATGCCCGTCCTCAGGAAGACGGCTTGCCGGGTCTTTCTCCGGGGAGTCGATGACATCGGGCTCGAGTCGGAGTGCATCCCCGATCTGGGGGTGCTCAACCGCCGCCTGGCGCGCCGAACCGGGTGGCGCGCGGTGCCGGTGTCGGGCTTCCTCCCCGCCCCGGAATTCTTCGAATCGCTGGCCCGGCGGGAGTTTCCCACTACCGTTTCCATCCGCGGTGCCGACCGGCTCGACTACGTGCCCGAGCCGGACATTTTCCACGATGTGTTCGGCCACGTGCCGCTCCACGCCGATCCGGTCTTCGCCGACTTCCTGCAGCGGTTCGGCGCGATCGCGGCGCGGGCCCGCACGCCGGAAGAAACCGAAGGACTGGCCCGCCTCTTCTGGTTCACGGTGGAGTTCGGACTGGTGCTGGAGAAGGATGGGGCGCGGGTCTACGGGAGCGGACTCATCTCCTCGCACGCCGACGCCGCCAACGCGCTGAGCCCGCTCTGCGAGCACCGCCCATTCGATCTCGACCAGGTACTGCGCCAGCCGTTCCGGATCGACGCGCTGCAGCCCGTGCTTTTCGTGGTGAGCGGCTTTGGCCAGCTCTTCGAGGCCGTCGAAGAGCTGACCCGCCGGCTCGGAGATTAGGGAAGGCCTACGTCGAAGCTGCCGACCAGGGTCATGCTGCCGGTGCCGGGAGAGGCGATGCCGGGTGTCAGGGTGATGTTGTAGCTCCCCTTGACCCGGGTGTTGGTGTAGCTGGTGACGATGACCTTCCCGGTGCTGCGTCCGCCGCTGCCGCCCCAGGTCGCGAAGTTGCCGCTGGTCCGGGTCAGGGTCTGTCTCT
>JBEPVJ010000495.1:0-2606 GCA_041691095.1 Gemmatimonadales bacterium | reverse complement strand
CGTCCACACCGTGCGCGCCACCCGGCCGGTGGCGTTCCGCTCGAAACGAACCTGGGCATACTCCGAGGGATAAAAAAATCGGTCCTGCCCCAGCGGCACCAGCGGCCGGCTGAAGGGATACTCGCCCCACCGCACCGCCAGCGCGCCCCCGCTCATGATCAGATTCATCGGGAGGGGAAAGTCTTTCGAACGATAGACGCCCAGGTACTTCCGCAGCACAGACTGGGGCTCGGGCATCGCCGCCACCGTCGGAGGACGGGTAACGCTGCCCCCATAGAGCAGCGCCTCGAAGTCCGGCCCCACCCGCTCGAAGAGACCGGACTGGATGTTGCTCAGAAACACGACGCTGGTTCCATCTTCCTTATAAAGTGCGATGTACGCGTTGTAGCCCTCGAGCAGGCCCGACTGTTCGATCAGCTCGTGGCCGGCGTACGTGCGGCGGCCCCACCCATAGGGATACCGGAGCGAGTCGATCGGGAAGAACTGTCCCACCCGCACCGCCGTGAGCCACTTCAGTAAGTCGTCCGCCGAGGCGTAGAGCGAGCCGCCTCCGATATCGGGCACCTCATTGGCGACCATCCCGAACGGCGCATGCCCAGGTGCGCCGGCCTGGTACCCGACCGGCCGACCGGGATAGTCCGCCGTGGTGCGCATGTCGCCGCTCGACGACATACCCGCGGGCCGGAAGAAGCGCTCCCGGATGAATCGCTCGTACGGCAACCCCGACACTCGCTCGATGACCAGCGCGAGGAGTGAATAGGTCTGGGAAGCGTAGGCATCCTGAGTGCCCGGCTCAAAATCCAGCGGCCGGTTGCGCATCCGGCGGATCAGCTCGGCGTAGGGAACGCCCTTGAGATAGACATCGGGATCATCGACCGTCGGAATGCCGGAGTGATGCAGCAGCATCTGCTCGATGGTCGCGTGAGATGCTTCGGAATACTCGGGGATATAGCGGGTTATGCTGTCGGAGAGCCGGAGCTTGCCCTCGCGGGCCAGAGTCACGATGGCGGCACCGGTCAGCGTCTTGGAGACCGATGCCAGCGGAAACGCCTGGGTCACCAGATTGAGGCGCTTCCGGGCGATGTCGCCGTATCCCCAGGCTCGGCGCACTAGCACCGAGTCGTGTCGGGAGATGAGCACCACGCCGGCGAAGTTGTTGGCGGATACATATGGACGGAGGTAGGCCTCGACCCGCGCAGCCAAGGTCGAGGTGGTATCCCCAAGGCCCCGCGCGACGAGCAGCGAGGCGAGGGCCAAAGCATTATGTAGTAAGCGCATGGTCAATATACGACAGCTGTAGTACTATAGTTTCGCCGGGCGGTGCCCCGTGACCTCTATTCGCACTTATTGGGGCGATCCCGGGCCGCTCCAGCCGGTCTCGACGACCTTCCCATTGAACTGTTTGGTCATGTCTTCAAATTCCTGCCTGCGTTTCTGGGCATTCTGAAGCCCCGCGGCGGTGAGTGGATCGCTCGCCGAGCAGCTGACAGGATAGTTACCGCCATTCGTGAAGCCGTATTTTTTCTGGAGGAATGCAAAGAAGGGGGGTTGGAACGTGATGCTCGGGTTCCGCTCCTATACGCACTGTCCACGCTGCAGAAGTCGGGAAACCCAAGATTCATGTCGGCGTGGATTCAACGAAGATCGGGAGAATTCCGGTCCTCACGAATCTCTGGATTAAGTTGAGGAGATGAGCCTGGACCTTCGTCGCCTGATTGCGGCCCTGCGGCCTGAGCCGGCCACCCCGCGGCTGGCGGATGAGAGCCGCTGGTACACAGAGCACACTGCGCTGCTGATCAGCACCCTGAAATGGGCGGTGCTGGGCGCAGCATCAGGACTCTGCGTTGGATGGGGCACTCGGGGGTTTCTCTGGTCCCTCTCGGCTTCCGACGGTCTGATAGGATCGCTCAGGATCATGGGACTCCCCCCGTTCGTGCTGCTTCCCATCGCCTTGCCCGCCTGCGTGTGGCTCATCCGCACCTTTGCCCCTGAAGCGCGCGGTCATGGCACCGAGGCGGTCATCGCAGCGGTGCACCAACGATCCGGCCGGATCGACTGGCTGATTGCCCCGGTGAAGCTCGCCGCCACCGTGCTCACCCTTGCTTTTGGCGGATCGGTCGGCAAAGAAGGCCCGGCCGCTCAAATCGGCGCCGCCCTCACCAGCCTCTTCTCGGATCTGCTCCGCCTAAGCGACGAAGACCGCCGCCGTCTGGTGATCTGCGGCATCAGCGCCGGGTTCGCCGCCGTCTTCGGCACTCCAATTTCCGGGGCGCTCTTCGGCATCGAAGTCCTGTATCTGGGCCGTATCGACTATACCGTGATTTTCCCCGCCATGGTGGCGGGGATCGTGGCGCACCTCGCATGCGGGGTCCAGCCGCCCTTCCCCGCCCTGCATGATTCGTTCGGCAGCCTGGGGCAGATCTCGATCATCGCCATATCGCTTGCATCGGGAGCGGTGTTCGGACTGGTCGCGCTGTTGTTGATCGAATCGATGCGCGGCCTGGAGAAGGGACTGCGCCGCTTCGAGCACCATCCCTACCTGCTCGCCACATCCGGCGGCGTCGCCCTGGTCGCGCTATATCTTCTCACCGGCCCGACAAAAAACA
>JBEPVJ010000494.1:0-2610 GCA_041691095.1 Gemmatimonadales bacterium | reverse complement strand
TCCACGCCTCATTGACCTCGTCCGCAGGGGCGGACATCACCGGCACCATGATGTCGGTCTTCCCCAAGATGCCGCTGAAGCCGGGCGGTAACACGCCGACGATGTCGTACGGTTTCCCCCCGACATCGAGCATCTTGCCGAGCACCGCCGGATCGGCGTTGAAGCGGCGCTGCCAGAGGGCGTCGCTGAGGAGTGCCACCTTCGGGCCGTCAGGGTTGCGATCTTCTTCGGGCAGAAAATTCCGGCCCAGCGCCGGTTGCAGGCCGAGGGTGGGCAGGTACCGGGCCCCGACGAATTCGATGTAGACGCGCTCCGCCTCCCCGCCGCCGGTGAGGGTCGCCTGTTCCGTGGTGGTCAGCGCCAGGTCCGCGAAGGACTTCTGCGCATCCCGGTAGACGGTGAACTTGGGGTAGGACCATACCATTTCTCCCGCCGCGCGCTCCGGCTCGGCGGGAGTAATGAGGCTCACCATCATCAGCTGGTCCGGGTCACGGAAGGGCAGCGGCCGCAGCAGCAGCGCATTGACTGCACTGAAGATCGCGGTGGTGCCGCCTATGCCGATGGCCAGCGTGAGCACCGCCACCACGGTGAATCCGGGGGTTCGGAGAAAGCTGCGAATCGCAAAGCGGAGGTCCTGCATCGCCGTGTCGAAGAACCCAATGCCTGCCATTTCGCGCCTCTCTTCATTGATGCGAACCGGATTGCCGTAGCGGCGCCGGGCTGCGAGCCGGGCCTCATCGGCCGACTGGACGCCGCCGGCGGACTGCTGCCGGATGGCATCCTGCGACAAGTGGAAGCGGGCCTCTTCATCGAGCTCCCGTTGGTAGGCGCCGGGCTGCAGCAGCGCGCGCAGACGGTGGCGAAGTGCATGGATGAAGGACATGACCGATCTACTTGCGCTGCATCACGCCGGCGATGGCCGCCAGCACCTGGTCAAAACTGGAGATCTCTTCGCCGAGGTGGCGCCGGCCCGCGGCCGTGATGGTGTAGTAGCGGGCGCGCCGACCGGTGGGCGAATCGCCCCACTTGGAGGTGACCAGGCCCTTCTTGAGGAGCCGGTCGAGGGCGGGATAGAGCGAGCCCTGCTCGATGCTGAGTACCTCTCCCGAAAACCGCTCGATATGCAGGGCGATGGCGTACCCGTGCATCGGCTGGAGGGTGAGCGTCTTGAGGATCAGCATGTCGAGCGTCCCTTTGAGGAGCTCGCGCCGGGTCGGCGGGGGTGTTGCCACAGCGCCCTCCGGAAAGCGGGGGACAGGTAGAATACCTTCCTATGATAGGTAGGAAACCTACATGTGTCAACGCGTCGGGGTGCCCCGCCCGGGTTACGGGGTGCTGAGCCGGCGCCCCGAGCCCTTGATCCCGAGTCCGGGCATTGCGGTCTCCAGCGCCCGTCCGTCGCGCACCACCGGTACCCCGTTCACCAGCACGAAGAGGATGCCGCTGGATGCCTGCTCCGGTTTCTCGAAGGTGGCATTGTCGATGACGGTTGCAGGATCGAAGACGGTGATGTCGGCGTCGGCGCCGACTTTGAGCCGGCCCTTCACCTTCATCGCCGGCGAGTATCCCTCCAGCTGGCGGGCCGGCAGGATGGTCATCCGTCCGAGGGCATCCATCAGCGGAAGGATCTGCTCCTCCCGCACGAAGCGTCCCAGCACCCGGGCGAAGGTCCCCGCACCCCGCGGATGGCCGGTGTTGTTCACGATCTCCACTCCGTCGCTGGCGATCATCACGCCCGGCGTCTTCATCGCCGCGTACATCGCATCCTTCGGGATCACGAAGATCACCACGTTGCCGCCGACCTTCCGGTATTTCGCGAAGGACTCCGGAGTCAGTCGCTCCCCGGTCGGCACGTAGAGGATGGCGTCTTCGTTGACGCCGAGCTTGTCCTGCCAGCCCGGATCGAAGATGGCGGCCTGGATGCCGGTCGAGGCGGCCTCGTAGGGATACAGCTCGGTGGTGACATTCACGCCGCGTTTGCGGGCGCCTTCGATCATCGCCAGCACCACCGGCGTATCGCTCAGGCCGGTGCTGGTGACGTGCACGATGTGAAGGGAGGCTCCGGTTGCGGCCGCGTCGGCAATGACTTCCTGGGCCGCGTCGATCGAGCCGGAGTTCACCGAGAGCGCGGCGTGACGTACGTGGACGAATGAGGTGACGCCATAGGCGGCGCCGGTCTGGAAGAGCTGGTAGATCTCGTCCCGGCCGGCGCCCGGGGTATAGGCCAGGCCAAAGCCGATGCCCAGTCCGCCCTCCTCGATGCCGCGGGAGATCAGCGACTGGAGCTGGGTGATCTGCTCAGCGGTGGCTCGCTGGTAGGCCCACGGGTTCCTGAAGACGATGGTGTCCTGCGCGGTCAGCGCCTGGTCGAGCGTGCCGGTGCCCTGAATCACCTCGGCGCGGGCCCGCCCGTGGCTGACGGTCGCGCCATAGTTGATCAGCGATTTGCCTTCGCGGTCCAGGTACCATTGGGTGACCGGCCACGCGCCACCCTCCAGCTCGAGCGAGGTGGTGACCCCGTCCAGCGCGGCAAACCGGTAGCCGCTCGGCGTCTGCCAGTGGTCGTGGAGATCGATGAATCCGGGCGCCACGACCAGGCCTGTCTCTTAT
>JBEPVJ010000493.1:0-2589 GCA_041691095.1 Gemmatimonadales bacterium | reverse complement strand
ACGTTCAACCTCCTGCCCCGGGCCTCGGCACTGCAGAACGTGGAGCTGCCGCTGGTGTATGCCGGCGTCCCGGCCCGGGAGCGGCGCGAGCGGTCCCGTGCGGCCCTGACCCGCGTCGGGCTGGGCGAGCGGATGAGCCACCGGCCCAACGAGCTCTCCGGCGGCCAGCGCCAGCGCGTCGCCATCGCCCGGGCGCTGGTGAACGACCCCGCCATTCTCCTGGCCGACGAGCCGACCGGAAATCTCGACAGCACTACCAGCGAAGAGATCATGCGGGTGTTCGAGACGCTGCATGCCCAGGGCCAGACCGTCATCATGGTCACCCACGAGCCGGATATCGCGGCGCACGCGGCGCGGGTGATCGTGCTGCGGGATGGTCGCGTCGCCAGCGACACCACCACTCAGCGGAACGCGGCAGCCTGATATGATGCTTCGTGACGCGGTCAAAATCGCGCTGAACACCATCCGCACCCAGAAGCTCAAGAGCTTCTTCTCCCTGCTCGGGGTGCTGATCGGCGTGACCTTTCTGATCGCCGTCGTGTCGATTGTCCAGGGCATGAACGTGTACATGGAAGATCAATTCGCCAACCGGCTGATCGGACTGAACACCTTCCAGCTCCGCCGGATGCCGAATTTTAATTCCGGCAACGTCACCGAGGACCAGTGGAAGGCCTGGCAGCGGCGCCCGCGCATCAACTACGCCGAGGCCAACTATATCGAAGCACACATGAAGACGCCGGTCATCTTCTCGCGGTACTGCAGCCAGCGAATGTCCCTCATATGGGACGGCAAGACCGCCAAGGACATCGACGTCCAGACCACCGACGCACCCTACTTCGCGATCAAGACGCTGGACATCGGATCGGGGAGGACTTTCACGCCGCAGGAAGCGCGCGCCGGCCAGGCGGTCGGGGTGATCGGCTGGGAAGTGGCCGACAAGCTGTTCAAGGGCGCCGAACCGCTGGGCAAGTCGGTGATGGTGCAGGGGCTTCCCTACCGCATAGTCGGAGTGGTGGCCAAACAGGGCACCATCTTCGGCATCTCGATGGACAAGTTCATGGTGGTCCCCTTCGAAGCGCCGGTGCATCGCGCCGCCTGCCGCATGGGCTTCATGGATGAGCTGCACGTCAAGGCCGAAAACATCACCTCGATGCAGGCAGCGCTCGGCGAGGTCGAAGAGATGATGCGGATCCAGCGACGCCTGAAGCCGACTCAGGAAGACAACTTCGCCATGCAGACGGCGGAGGGGGCGCTGGCCGGGTGGAAGAAGATCTCCCACATTCTCATGGTGGCGCTGCCAGGCCTCGTGGTGATCTCTCTCGTGGTCGGCGGCATCGTGATCATGAACATCATGCTGATGGCGGTGGCGGAGCGAACCGTCGAGATCGGGATCCGCAAGGCGCTGGGCGCCAAGCGGCGCGACATCCTGGCGCAGTTTGTGGTCGAGTCGGCCACCATCTCCACCGTCGGGGCGGGCATCGGCGTAGTCTCGGGCATCGCCCTCGCCTTTCTGGTGCGCGCGGTGACCCCGCTTCCCGCCGCGGTGGCACCCTGGTCGGTCGGCGTCGGCGTGTTACTGGGTGTGAGCGTCGGTTTGTTCTTCGGGATCTATCCCGCGATGCGGGCCGCCAAGCTCGATCCTATCACCGCCCTGAGGGCCGAATGAAGAACTCGCGCGGCAACTCGATCGGCCGGCTGTTCGAGGGTATGGGGATGGCCCTCGATTCGGTCCGGGCCAACAAGGTGCGGGCCTCTCTGACCATCCTCGGTGTCGCCATCGGCGTCATGGTGGTGATCACGATGGCCTCGGCGATTACCGGCATCGATCGCGCCGTGGCCAAGCAGCTCGAGACCCTCGGCCCCAAGACTTTTTTCGTGTTCCGGTTCTTCCAGGGCGGCCTCAATATCTCGGATGGCTCGGATGAGATGTCGCCGTGGCGCCGCAACCCCTGGCTTAACCCGCAGGAGGCGGCGCTGATCCGGGCGCTTCCCTCGATCAAGGACGTCGGCTACCGTGAGAGCGCCAATGGCCCGGTGAGCTACGGAGACCAGAAGCTCAGCAGTGTCCAGATCATCGGCTTCACCACCAACTGGCCCGACGTGTCGGGCGGCACCATCACCGAGGGCCGCAACTGGACCGACATCGAATTCGCGGCCGGAAGCGCGGTGGCGGTCGTCAACGACAAGCTGGCGGAAACGCTTTTCCCCGGACTCGACCCGATCGGCAAGCGGTTCAAGGTCTATGGCCAGCAGTTCACCGTCGTGGGCGTCTATACCGAGGCGGCAAGCCTGTTCGGTGGAACCTCGAGCCCGATCGTGGACATTCCCCACACCACGTTTACCAAGGTGGCGGACTGGTTCAAGGGCTGGATGGACTTCGTGGTCCTTCCGACCGATTCGGCGACGGTGGCCCAGGCCCAGGACGAAGTCATCGCGGCGCTGCGGGTCAAGCGGGGCCTCAAGCCGTCGCAGGAGAACAATTTCTCCGTGATCACCCAGGACAAGCTGCTGGACACCTTCAAGGCCGTCACCGGCGGCTTCTTCCTGGTGATGCTGGCACTGTCCAGCGTCTGTCTCTTATGCACATCT
>JBEPVJ010000492.1:0-2626 GCA_041691095.1 Gemmatimonadales bacterium | reverse complement strand
CCCGCTGGCGCACCCCGTCGCCGGTGACGAAGTCGTAGATCGGCTCCCCATCGGTCACCTTGGCATTCAGCTGGGTAAGAAAGGGCGTCGACTGGTGAGTGAGGAACACCGGCTCGGCGTGCGCATTGAGGGTCAGCAGGTGCGTGGTACGGTCGTCCTCTTTGTCCTTGCGGGTCTTTTCATGCTTCTTGATCACGTCCTTGGCGTAATCGTCCACGCTCACGCATCCGACCACGCCGATCTGCGCGCGGCCGTCCATGGTGAGCTCGTAGAGATAGAGCGACGGGCCGGCCTCCTGCATGAACGGCCCTTCGTTCAGGAGATGGTCGAGATTGGCCCGGGCCTTCGCGTAGATGGCGGCGTCGTGTGGATCGGTTTCGGGTGGCAGGTCGATATCCGAGCGCCCCACGTGCAGGAAGCTCAGCGGGTTGCCTGCGGCCAGCTCGGCGGCTTCACTCCGGTTGACGACATCGTATGGCGGTGCCGCAACCCGCTCCACGAAGTCCGGCTTCGGGCGCCAGGCGCGGAATGGACGTAAACGAATAGGTCCTCCTCTGGAATTGCGTCGGCCGCTGCGGCCGGGCAATGACTGCGTGAGCTTCGACGGCCCGGGATGCTACCGGAAGCGCCGCAGGCGCGTCAAGTGTGCACCTTCCCGCTACGGAGCCTTGACCAGCTGCCCGCCCTTCATGACCAGGCGGATATTTCTGACATCGGACATGCGGATACTCGGATCGCCCTCCACCGCGACGAGATCGGCGAGGAGACCGGGCCGGATCTGTCCCACGCGATCGTCGAGGTGAAATACCCGCGCATTGACCGAGGTCGCAGAGCGCAGCACGTCGAGCGCCGGCATCCCATAGTCGACCATCAGCTCCATCTCCCGGGCATTGTCGCCGTGGGAGTAGACGCCCACGTCTCCGCCCATGCAGATCACCACCTTGGCCGCGAGGGCGCGCTGGAAGCTGGCCCGCTTGTCGGCGATGTCGGCGGGCTCGGGATCGACGCCCTTCTTCCAGCCGCGATACTGGCGCACGGCATCACCGGCGGCGAGGGTGGGGCAGAGCGCCACACCCCGCTGCGCCATGAGGTTGAACACCTCGGTGGTACCGGCGTCGCCGTGCTCGATGGTCTCGACCCCCGCAAGTACCGCGCGGCGCATTCCCTCGGCGGTGCCGGCGTGCGCCGCGACCGGCCGTCCGCTGCTCCGGGCGGTCTCCACGATGCGGGCGAGCTCCTCCATCGAGAAGGTCGGGCGGGTCTCGCCGTTGACCCCCCAGCGGTAGTCGGCATAGACCTTGACCCAATCGGCCCCGTTGGCGATCTGGCTCCGGGTAACCCGGGTGACCGCGTCGAGGCCGCTGGCCTCCTCGGCGCCCTGAGGCACATCCCACCGGGAGTCGAAGCCGCGTGGACCGTAGGTGCCGGTCGCGACGATCGCGCGGGTTACCACCAGCATTCTCGGCCCCGGGATGATCCCCTGCTCCACTGCCTGCTTGAGGCCCACGTCGGACTCGCCGGCCCCCTCGGTGCCGAGATCGCGAATCGTGGTGAAGCCCGCCTCGAGGGTGCGACGGAGCTGGACCACGGCGCGCGCCACTCGCAGCGCGAGCGGCTCGTGGAGGACCTGGTCATTCCAGCTGGTCTCGTTGTAAGGATGCAGCAGGATGTGCGAGTGTCCTTCGATCAGCCCGGGCAGCAGCGTCATTCCCTTGAGCGCGATTCGCCGCGCATCCGCAGGCGCCGACGCCTCGAGCCCGGGTCCGGCGCTGAGGATCCGCGATCCGCGCACCAGGACCGACCACCCGGTATGCATCGTCGTCCCGTCGAACACCCGGTCCGGAGAGAGCAGGATCACGGGGCCATCGGGCGCCTGGGCGGCCGCCGCAGGAACGGTGATACTCGCGAGAATGGTGAGGAGCAGGAGAGTGCGGCGGGCCGGCATCATGGTGCCTTGGGCGCGGGTTCACTGCCGACTAGCGCGAGTCGATCTCCGGAAGGACTGATGGCCAGCCGGGTAATCTGCTGGAGGCCCGGCTCGCTGAACCGGGCGATCTCCGACCAGTCGGTGTCGCCCCGCCGCCAGCGCAACAGGCGATTGCCGCTGGCCGAAAGAATCGTCCCGTCCAGCATCCAGGTGAAGAACTCGTTCTCCCGGGGCAGGCGAACCAGCGATTTTCCCTGGCCGGTGACCGGGTCGATCACCCGAACCCAGAACCCCAGGGAATCGTGCTGGGCGTAGCTGACTTCGCGTTGTCCCGGCACCCTGAGCAGCGCACGGCCGATGTCCCTCGCTACCACCGTGGCGGTGCCGTGGGCGAGCTCGGCGCGCTGGAGCGTGGCCGGCGTGCCCAGCACGAAGACGAAGACGGTGTCGGCGTTGAGCCAGGTGTGGTAGCCGACGGGAAGGATCGAGTCGAGCAGCGGCCTCGGGGCCGGCGTCCCATCGAGTCCGAACGCCCAGAGATGTTGCAGCGAATCCCGGATCACCGAGAAATGCTTCCCGTCCGGCATGATCGTGGGGGAATATTCGTTTTCCGGGGTCCGGGTGACCTGGACCGCGGCGCCGGCCTTGAGATCGTAGCGATAGATGTCGGTCTGGCCATCGCGCTGGGAGGTGTAATAG
>JBEPVJ010000491.1:0-2634 GCA_041691095.1 Gemmatimonadales bacterium | reverse complement strand
AGGTACACCTCGCCCATGCCTCCCGAGCCCAGCAGCCGGATGATCTGATATTGCCCGGCGAGCACCGCGAGCGGCTCCCACTCTCCGCCGACTTCCTGATCCTGGGTCATGCGTCCCCCGCTCACCGAATGGGCAGTCCCGCGACGAAGTCGAACAAGGTGAGCCGCCGCAGCCGGTAGAAGGCCTGCCAGTAGCCGCGGAGCGACTGCACGAAACCGTTGAGGGCCTGGTCCTTCTCGGACTGGGCCAGGTACAGATTGTCGATCGCGATGCGCCCGATCACGTAGCGGTTGAGCGCGACGTCGAATCGCTTGCCGGCCACGGTGTCCGCCTTGGCCGAGAGCGTCAGGTTGCGGTGGGCCTGGGACAGCTGCAGCGCCGCGAAGTGGGCTTCCTGGGCCGTTTGCTCCATGGTGCGCTGTCCCAGGACCTCGGCCCGGTCGCGGTCCGCCTCGGCGGCGTGAACGCTCTCGCCGCGGGAGCCCCAGGCCAGGAGGGGGATCTGGAGCGACATGGAGAACTGGCGCGCTTCGAGCAGATCCTGGTACACCAGCCGGCGCTCCGGCCCGGTGGCGTTGAACCCGTAGCTGGCCGAGACGGTGGCGCCGATACCGCTGCTCAGCCGCGCCTCGGTGATGTGGCGTCGGGCCTGCACATCCTGGAGCGTCACGTCGTACACACTGGCGCGGTTGCGCAGCGCCTCGGCCACCGCGCGGGTGGTGTCGGGGGTAAACTCGGGCACTTCGGGCGTGAAGGAAATCTCGATCGGAGTGGTGCCCGGGATATTGAGCGCCAGGTGCAGCGCCGCCGTGGCGCGGTCGAACTCAAGCCGGGCGCCATCCAGCGTGTTACGGGAGCGCAGCAGGGCCAGCTCGCTCTGGAGCAGGTCGTTCTCCCCGATCTTGCCGACCTCGAACCGCCCCTTGTTCAGGGTATAGAGGGTGTCGTTGACGGCGGCATTCTTGATCTGGTTGTCGAGCGCCACTTTGGCCGCGAATACGTCGAAGAACAGCCCCGCGGTCTCGACCGAGATGTCCTCCCGCGCCTCGAGGTACTGCCGCTCGGCCAGCTCGGAGCGCACTACCTCTTCGCGGTGGTCCCACGCGGCGACGTTGGGCTTGAAGAGATCCTGGCGCAGCCCGAACGACACCGGCGTTGAGGACCAGGTCTTGAAGCCCTGATCGCCGCTCACCTTGAGCCGCGAGAGGGCTGAGCTGACGAAGAAGCTGCCTCCTGAAATCGGAAGCTGCTGCGATACCGTCGCGTTGAGCGAGGCGTTGGTCTGGTCCTGGGGCCGGAACAGCGAGCTGCCGTCCGGCTGCACCACCTGCACGATGGAGCGGTTGTATTGCGGTATCGTGCCGCCGATCGAGAGCTGGGGCAGCCGCCGGGAATAGAAGGCGCGGTCCCGGTAGCGCGAGGCGTCCCGCGTGGCCACCGCGGCCCGCGCCTGGTAACCCTGCTTGAGCGCCAGCTCGACCGCCTGCTGCAGGGTGAGGGGTTGCTGCGCGGCGCCCGGCCGCGCGACGAGCGCGGCAAGCAATAACACACCGGCTGAAAAGCGCTTCATTGCGATCACTCGTAGCGGAGGCAGACCACAGGGTCCTGGCGGGCGGCGCGGTAGGCGGGCACGATGCCGAAGCCGAGCCCGACGGAGAACGACACCCCGAAGGCCACGATCACCGACACGGCGGACACGATCGTCTTGATGCCGGCCAGACGCTCGATGCCAATCGAAAGGCCCGCGCCCAGCAGAATGCCGGCCACCCCGCCGGCCACACTGATCAGCACGGCTTCGCTCAGGAACTGGAAGAGAATGTCCTTCTGGGTAGCGCCGACGGCGCGCCGCACGCCGATCTCGCGGATCCGCTCCAGCACCGAAGCGAGCATGATGTTCATGATCCCGATGCCGCCCACGATGAGGCTGATCGAGGCAATGGCGCCGAGCACCACGTTGAAGATTGTCTTGGTGCGCTGCTCCTGTCTGAGGAGCAGCTCGGGCATGGTGATCTCGAAGTCGATGACCGCGTTGTGCCGCCGGGACAGCAGCCGCTGGGCGATCTCCGCCACCCCGGGCACCTGCTTCGAATCGGTAACCCGGACGATGATGCGGTCCAGCTGGTTCCGGTTGGTGCGCTCCTGGCGCTGCTCCTCCGACTCGGAGGAATCTGCCGTCACGAACTGGCCCGGGCGCCCCGCCAGCTCGATATCCCGCTGGGTGAGCTGGGCCCGGTTCCGGAACCGCAGCAGCATCGTGTGGACCGGCACGTACACGTCCATGTTGGCGTCCCGGATGCCGAGCCGCTGGGCGGTGCTGCTGCTGACCCGGCGGTCGGCCAGGACGCCGAGGACGGTGAGCCAGGTCTCCCCGACCTTGATCCGCTTCCCGATCGGATCCTCGGTGGTGAAGAACCGGGAGCGCACGCCGTGGCCGATGATCGCCACCGGCAGGCCCTGCTCCACCTGGACCGGGGTGAACCAGGTGCCGCCCCCGAGGTCGAGGTTGGTGAGCCGGAAGTAGCTGGTGTCCACCCCCACCAGCTTGCCGGATCGCCGGAGACCTTCGCGGGTTATGCTGCTGTTGAGCACGACCTCGGCGCTTCATTCTGAGCGGGGTTCCGGCTCGACGCTGCG
>JBEPVJ010000490.1:0-2635 GCA_041691095.1 Gemmatimonadales bacterium | reverse complement strand
GATCTGTTCCGCGGTTCGTCCGCCCGCGCCTTTGGTCACCAGGCCAGCCACCAACTCGGCAAGACCCTCTTTGCCTGGCGGGTCGAAGATCGATCCGGCCGCGAAGTTGAGCGACAGCGAGACGATCGGCTGCTTGTGACTCTCCACGACCAGGATCCGCAGCCCGTTCGCCAGCACGGCCTCCTGGAAAGGAGGGAACGGTGCCGGTGTGAGCGGCCCGGGAACCGGCGGTGTCTTGGGATATTCCTGTCCGGCCAGCGGCATGGCCAGCGCAATGGCCGCGACCACCTGGACGCAGGATGACTGGTATCGATTCACTGGGTACCTCCCGGCGTGATGAGGAGCACCAGCGCGTTCTCGGGCCGCAGATAAGTTGCGGCAACCCGCTTGATGTCCGCCGTTGTTACCGCCAGATAGCGGCGCCAATTCGTATTCACCGCTTCCGGGCCCCCGAGGAACATGCTTGCCGTCTGGATCGCCTCGGCTTTGGCGAGGGTCTGTTGTTGCTGGGTGATGAGCTGAGTACGGTAGCCGTTCTTTGCCTTGGCCAGCTCAGCCTCGGAGACTCCCTCACGCGCCACGCGCGCGAACACCTCGCTCAATCCCTTCTGCAGCGAATCGGGACTCACGCCCTGGTTTGCGATGCCCAGTGCCAGGAGCACGCCGGGACCCCGTCGTGGAGCAGCGGGATTGGTGAGCACGATAGCCGCCTGGGCCAGCTTCAAGTCGCGCACTACGGTCTTGTTGATCCGGGAGCTCTCGCCCTGGCCCAGGATGGTGGTGAGCAGCTCGATGGCCGGTGCGTCGTCGCTCTTGTACTCCGGCACCCGGTACGCCACCAGCACGCCCGGCAGGGTGGCCTTGGCGTCGGGCCAGGTGCGTCGAATCGTTCCCGGGCTGAAGGTGGCCTGACAGCTCACAGCCGGCGGGTCGCTGGCTCGCGGGATCCCCGCGAAATACTGCTGGATCAGGGCCTTGGTCGGCGCCGCATCGAAGTCACCTACAACGGTGAGCGTCGCGTTGTTGGGGGCGTAGTACTGGTCGAAGAAGGCCTTCACGTCCGGAACCTTCGCCGCGTTCAGATCCGCCATCGAGCCGATGATCGAGTGCGAATAAGGGAAGCAGGTCGCCGAATCGGCGAGGGCATACATCCCCTCGAAAATCGCACCGGTGTAAGGTTGGTTGTCCACCCGGAGACGGCGCTCTTCTTTGACCGCCTCTCGCTGGTTGGCAAAGGTCGAGTCGGTGATGGCAAGCGACCGCATCCGATCGGCCTCGAGCCAGAGACCCAGATTGAGCCGGTTGGAGGGCAACGACTCGTAGTAGTTGGTGCGATCCTCGGCGGTGCTCCCATTGTTCGACCCGCCGGCCCGCTCCACCAGCTCAAAGTGTTCGGCCTTCTTCACGTTGGCCGATCCCTGGAACATCATATGCTCGAAGAGATGAGCGAACCCGGTGCGGCCCCGCGTCTCGTTCCGGGAGCCCACGTTGTACCAGACATCGACAGTCACTACCTGAGTCGACCTGTCCGGCGCGAGAATGACCTTGAGGCCATTCGGCAGGGTATAGCTCTCGAGCGCGATCCGGGAGGGTTCTTGCGCCGGAAGCCTCCCCGGCCAACCCGCAACAATCGCGAGGGCCATCGGGCCGGCAAACCGGAATCGGACAGCCATTGGAAGAATCCTCAGCGTGGGGGCGGACAATACTAGCCGAGTTGCAAGCGGTCCGGAAAGTTCCCGCAAAGCGCGTCCACTCCAGCGGCGGCGAGCGCGCGCGCGGTTGCGGAGTCGTTTACCGTCCAGGCGATGACCTCGCCACCTCTACGATGAATCGCGGCGACGAGTTCCGCGTCGATGAGGCTGACCTCCTGCCAGAGCGCCGTGGCCCCGGCGGCAACCATCTGCTGAACCGGATCGATCAGGTAGGACGCCGAAAGGACGCCGCGCCGGAGCGTCGGACGGAGAGCGCCGAGCCGGGCGACGATACGGTGGTCGAAGCTGTGTACGGCACATCGAGCCGGGGCGGGGGCCCGGTCGATAGCCCGCAGGAGCGCCGAATCCCATTGCGCGGGCAAGGCCTTGACCTCGATCCAGACCTCGGCCGATCCGAGCAGCTCGAGGGCTTCCGCGAGAGTGGGGAGGGATTCGCCGTTGGAAAGGAGCGTGGTCTGCGCCTGGGCCAGCGTTGCCGACCCGATCGGTCCAAGACCACGAACCATAGGATCGTGGTGTACCACCAATCCGCCGTCATGCGTGGCGTGAATATCGAGCTCGACCCCGGCGGCGCCTCTCGCCAAAGCTTCCCGGAACGCTTCGCGGGAGTTCTCCAGCCGGTAGCCCGAGGCGCCCCGATGGCCCAATATGCGGGGTTGCCGGACGTTCAGTTTTTGCCCCTGAGACGGCTCATCTTGAGAAGTCACCCGAGATGTGGATACTTAACATACTATTTTGAAATGACTTACAGGTTTAATCAACAATGATGGAAACTGTCGATTGTGGGCACGTTGGTGAAAATTTGGCTGGCACAAGTTAACGGGTGAGCCGGGGATGCGTCCTCTTGGTCGACCGATGCACGCGTTGAGCGAGGACTCTCCCAGGTCCGATGCTGCGCTCGTGGCCGCCTACCGGTTGGGAGA
>JBEPVJ010000489.1:0-2636 GCA_041691095.1 Gemmatimonadales bacterium | reverse complement strand
CCTTCACATCTTCGTGACTCAATCGTGACAGAGGGTGACGATTATTCCGGCTACAAATCCCCGGAATTGCGTTCTCTCACAGGTGGAGGCCCGGTTGCGGAAGCTGATCGGCCCGCTGCTCCTGCTGGCCCTGATCGTGGGGGTGGGGTATGCCATCCTCCGCTCCGGCAAGGCCGTTACCGCCCGCAAGAACGCCGAACGAGAGGCGGCCGCGATCACCCCGGTGCGGGGTCTGGTGGGGTCGGAAAAAGTGGCCTACCTGTCGGATCCCCGGGTGCTCGAGATTCTCCGGAAGCACGGCATCGACCTCAAAATCGAAAAGTCGGGCTCCCGCGAAATGGCCGCTCGAACCGATCTCAAGAAATATGATTTTGCGTTTCCCGCCGGCGCCCCCGCTGCCATCAAGATCGGAAGGGTGACGGGGACCAGCAAGTCCTATCAGCCATTCTTTACCCCCATGGCCATCGCCTCGTGGCAGGCGATCGTCGACATCCTGGTGGCGAACGACTTGGTTCGGCGGAGCGACAGCACGACCTACGTGCTCGACCTGCACAAACTCCTGCCGATCATGGAAGCCGGCAAGCGCTGGCGCGACCTGCCGCACAACACGGCGTATCCGATCGGGCGCGCCATTCTGATCGGCACCACGGATGTCCGGACCTCGAACTCGGCTGCCATGTTTCTCGCCCTGTCCAGCTACGTCCTCAACGGCGACAACGTGGTACAAAGCGACGTCGAGGTGGCGAAGGTCCTGCCGGCTGCATCTCAGCTCTTCCTGCGCCAGGGTTTCCAGGAGGCGAGCTCCGCCGGGCCGTTCGAGGACTATCTGACGATGGGGATGGGCAAGGCGCCGCTGGTGCTGATCTACGAGGCGCAGTACATCGAATACCTCCTCAAGCACGGCGGAGCGCGGCCGGGCATGGTGCTCCTCTATCCACAGCCCACGGTGTACACCAAGCACGTCCTGGTGCCGATCACTCCCGCCGGCGACCGGCTCGGCGCCCTGCTGGAGCAGGATCCGGAGCTGCAGCACCTCGCGGCCGAATTCGGCCTCAGAACCGGCGATCCGAGTTACGAGCTGAAATACTGGACCTCGCGCGGGCTGAATGTCCCGGCTCAGCTGCTGGACGTGGCGGACCCGCCGAGCTACGACGTGCTGGAACGCATGATCACCTCGGTGGAGCATGAGATGGCTTGTGCGTCCACCGCCGACCCGCAAGCCTGCGGCAGCGCAGCTTCACTTCCCCGGAGACCGCAATGACTCAGCCGTCCACCGGCGCCAGTACGGCGCTCACTCTGACACCACCCGAGCCGGTGGCGGTCGTTGCACCGGAGCAGGCCGCCACCGCCGTTCCTCTGGACAAGGGGATCACGACCAAGCTGGACGCCCAGGTCGGGAGCTTCGTCAACAACCTGATGACGCTGGACATTCACAGCGAGCAATTCCGCACCCAGATGGGGGCGGTCCATACGCTGGGCGACGCGGACGTACGGGCCAGCGCGTCGGTATCGAACCGCATGCTCGACCGGCCGGTGCGCGCCATGGAACAAGGGGGAATCAGCGAGACCTCCGCCATTTCGAAGGGCCTGGTCCAGCTTCGCAATCAGATCGAGGATCTCGACCCGTCCCGCCAGGGCGACTTGTTCTCACCCCGCCGGCTGCTCGGCCTGATCCCGTTCGGCAGCAAAATCCGGGACTATTTCGACAAGTATCGTTCCTCGCAGACCCATCTCAACGCCATCGTCGAGAGCCTGTACCGCGGACAGGACGAGCTCCGCAAGGACAACGCGGCTATCGAGCAGGAAAAATCCAACCTCTGGGGCCTGATGCAGAAGCTCCAGCAGTGGGTATACGTGGGCAAGAAGATGGACGCGGCGCTGGAAGCGCGAATTGCTCAGCTCGAGGGCAGCGACAAGGACAAGGCGAAGATCGTCCGGGAGGAGCTGCTCTTCGCGGTGCGGCAGAAGGTCATGGACCTGCTCACCCAGCTGGCGGTCAACAGTCAGGGCTACATGGCGCTCGACCTGGTGCGGCGGAACAATCTCGAGCTGATCAAGGGCGTCGACCGGGCCACGACCACGACGGTTTCGGCTCTCCGCACCGCGATCATCGTGGCCCAGGCGCTCTCCGATCAGAAGCTGGTGCTGGACCAGATTACGGCCCTCAACACCACGACGGGCAACCTGATCGAATCGACCGCCCACATGCTCAAGGAACAGTCGGGGAAGATCAACGAGCAGGCGTCGAGCGCCACCATCAAACTGGAACAGCTCCAGGGGGCATTCCGCGATATCTACGCCACCATGGACGCGATCGCCGAGTACAAGACGAAGGCACTCACGAGCATGAGCCAGACCATCGATGCGCTGACCACCGAGGTGGACCGGGCCCAGCAGCACCTGGACCGGATCAGGGGATCCAAGGTGCAGGGAGAGGCGGCGGTTCCTCTCGACAAAGACGGGGTGGTACAGCTGGGGGCCTCGTGACGCCGACCGGGCGGGCAGTCATTGCCGGATTCGCGCTGGCGGGGGCCGCCGCGTGCGCGCAGAGGCCGGTGCAGCACGCCCAGTCCCAGGGACGGATTTTTACCGTGCTGGCCGGATCCGAGCTCAAGGATCTCGAGCCGATGCTGGAC
>JBEPVJ010000488.1:0-2650 GCA_041691095.1 Gemmatimonadales bacterium | reverse complement strand
AGACAGAATGAAGGGATCGAGGGGCGCAACGCCGTAGAGCAGCGTCCGCAGATAGCGGGTGAGCAGCAGCGCCAGGCCCAGCCCGATCCCTATGCCGGCAACCGCCGGCGCCAGGCCCTGTCGCAGCACCAACGACCGGACCTCCGATACATTTGCGCCCAGGGCCAGCCGAATTCCTATTTCCCTGGTGCGCTGACTCACCGAATAGGAAATCACTCCATAAATCCCGACCGCGGCCAGCACCATCGCCAGCAGCGCAAATCCGGCCATGAGCGCCATGGTAAACCGTTGCTCCTGGGTCGCGGCGCTCAGGACCGCGTCGATGGTGGTGATCTGGGTCATCGGGAGGTCGGGGTCCAGCCTGGCCACGATGCTCCGAATCGGAGACAACAGCGTCAGGGGATCGGAGCTGGTACGAAGCGCCATCGTCATGGCGCGCCGGGGCTGCCCGCCATTGGACGCCGCCCACTGATTCTGGGGCACGAACCACGCGCGCTTTACCGGAGCCAGCAGGCCGTTGTGATGATAGTCGGCAACCACGCCGACGATGGTCCGGAACGGCTGGCTCGGGCCGCCGAAGATCTGGAGCCGCTTGCCTAGCGGATCCTCTCCAGGGAAATACTCCCGCGCAAACGCCTGGTTGATCATCACCACCGGTACGCCGTCGGGGGTATCGGTGCTGTTGAAAAAACGTCCGCTGGAAATCCGCATTCCCATGGATTCGAAGAACCCCGGCGACACCGCCTGCCAGTCGGCCGAGTAACCCGGCGCGCCTTGAGGCGTGGGGCGGCCTTCGATCTGCACCCCCGCATCGCCGATTTCCGCGGCAAGCGGGAGCACTCGGACGAATCCCGCGGACTTCACCCCGGGCAGAGCGCGAACCTGGTCTCCCAGGTTCTGGAAGAATGTCTCCACTCCTTGCGCGTCGGGATAGCGCACCTGGGGGAGCGACAGCCGGAAGGTGAGGACGTTGCGGCCGTCGAAGCCGGGGTCGATCCGTTGCAGATTCCGGAAGGAGCGGATCGTAAGCCCGGCTCCGATGACCAGCAGCACCGCAAGCGCCATCTCCGCGACCACCAGCAGGGTCCGGCCGCGGCGGCGGCCCAGCCCACCGCTCTGTCCCCGCCCACCCTCGTGCAGCACCTTGGCGAGATTCATTCGGGATACCTGCGCCACCGGGATCAACCCGAAGAGGACGCCGGTCGCGACCGAAAGCAGCAGAGTGAAGCCGAGCACCGACGGGTCTACCGCCAGTTCCGAGAGCCTCGGCACGGTGGTGGGCGCCCGCGCCACCAGGATGCGGACGCCGGCCCACGAGAGCAGCAGGCCGAGCGCGCCGCCCGACATGCCGAGGATGAGGCTTTCGGTGAGCGCCAGCCTGAGCATGTGGCGCTTGCCGGCGCCCAGCGCGGCCCGCACCGCCACTTCGCGGCTCTTGCCGTCGGCGCGGGTTAGGACGAGGTTGGCGACATTGGCGCAGGTGAGCAGCAGCAGCAGACCCACGGCGGAGGCCAGTACCACCAGGGCGAGCTGCACCTTGCCGCTCACCTCGTCGGTCAACGAAACGGCGAACGCCGAAAAACGCATCGCCTCGGGGTACTCGGCGTACGTCTTCTCGGCGGTCCACCGGCTGGTCAGCGCCTTGAGCTCAGCCGTCACCATGTCGGTCGTCACGCCCGGCCGAAGCCGCGCGATGGCGTACTGCCCGTGACTGCCGCGTACCGGCGCGCTCTGATTGGTCTGGATCGGCTGGATCAGCTGCGCGGTGGAACGGGCCTGGAACTCCAGGGGAAAACGGAACCCCTTGGGCAGCACCCCGACGACGGTGGCGGACTGGCCATCCAGCTGGATCTGGCGGTTTACCACCGACGCGTCGCCGCCATAGCGGCGTTGCCAGAGATCGTACCCCAGCATCACAACCGGAGGCCCGTTGGGAATGTCCTCCTCCGGAGTAAATACCCGGCCCGCGGCGGGTGACAGACCGAGTACCGAAAATGTGTTGGCGGTCATCTGCATGGCGTTGACGCTCTCGGGACCTTCCGGACCGGTGATCGCCACTTCACCGTTGTCACTCCAGGATGCCACGTCCTGGAACAGCCGCGTCATGTGCTGATAGTCGAGGTATTCCGCCTCCGAGACCCAGGTCTTATCGAAGTTGGTCCACCGGCTCCAGATCAGGGCCAATCGATCCGGCGCCCGGTAAGGCAATGGCTTGAGTAACACGGCGTTGACGACGCTGAAGATTGCGCTGTTGGCGCCGATGCCGAGTCCCAGGGTAAGCACCACGATGGCGACGAAAGACGGGCGCCGGGCAAGGGAGCGGAGGGCAAACCGGAGGTCCTGGCGGAGGTCCGACATGTCGATGTCCGGGTCGGGGGGGGCGCTGCCGTAATGATCCTTAGACTAGCCAGGCGGCAGGAACGTTGGGGTTCGGGTAATCCCAGCGCCATCGGGCCCAAAGGCTGAAGGCAAGACCCGCGCGGTTGGCCCGGCAGTTGCCTTCTCTAGGCCATGCCTCGGAGGAGGACAATATGACAGGACGGCTCCAGGACGAAATCGTCGAGACCCGCACGTGGAGCGGTGGAGTGGAAATCACGGCGCGCATCAATTGGAGTCAGATCGCCCGGGTACGTCGAGTTCTCGGCCTTGC
>JBEPVJ010000487.1:0-2651 GCA_041691095.1 Gemmatimonadales bacterium | reverse complement strand
GACAGGTCGCGAACGCGGGGATGAGGCCGAACAGCAGGCCGGTCAGGATCGAGACGCCGGCGGTGAATCCGAGGACACCGGCGTCGATCCCGATGGCCTCCAGCCTCGGCAGGTTAGGGGGGGCGATTGCCTTGAGGCCCCGGATCCCAGCCCAGGCGAGTCCGATTCCCGCGACTCCGCCCACCATCGAGAGAATCACGCTCTCGGTGAGGAGCTGGCGTATCACGCGTCCCCGCTTCGCGCCGAGCGCGCCGCGGATGGCGAACTCGCTCTCGCGCTGCATGGCGCGGCCCAGGAGCAGACTCGATACGTTGGCGCACGCGATCAGGAGCACCAGCCCGACGGCGCCGAGGACCGCGAGCAGTGCCGGCTTCATGTTCTGGGTGAGCATTTCCTGCAGCGGGGTAACCAGCATCCCCGCCGCCGCGTACTCGTTCGGATATTGCGCCACGAGTCGCGCGGAAATCACATCCAGTTCCTGCCGGGCGCCATCCCGAGAAATTCCCGCCTTCAGCCGCCCGTATTCTCCCAGGTGGTGGCAAGTCCGGCAGGCATACGACAGGGAGAGGTCATATCCCAGCGGGCCCCAGAGCTCCGCGCTGGGAGAGATCAGGTTTTCGAAGCTTTGTGGCATCACACCCACGAGGAGGTACGGGGTTTCGTTGAGGGTCACCTGCTTGCCCACGACCGAAGGATCGCCCCCGAAGCGCCGCTGCCAGAGCCGGTAGGAGAGTATCACGACGTGATGCTGTCCCCGAATATTCTCCTCGGTGGTGAAGTCCCGCCCCAGGAATGGGCGCACCCCGAAGACCGAGAAGAAGTCCTTGGTAACCCGCTGCCCATTGAGCCGCTCCGGATCGCCGGTGCCCTGGAGGGTCGGCTGCCACTGGCTGCTGACTGCCAGCGCCTCGAAGGAGGTGGACATGTTGTGAATGTCCACGAAGGTCGCGTAGCCGGTGCCGTTGGGCCCTCCGCTCTTGTCGCGTTCGGTCACCCGAACGATGCGGTCAGGGCTGGGATAGGGTAGCGACTGGAACAGAATCGGATTGACCACCGAAAAGATGGCAGTGGTGGCGCCGATACCGAGCGCGAGCGTCAGCACGGCCAGGGCGCTGAAGCCGGGCCGCACCAGCAGCTGGCGGAATCCATACCGAAGGTCGTTGAGCAGCGTGGTCACGAGGGGATCTCCGCGACTGGAAGTGATGAGAGAGTAGTAGGCGTGCCGTGGTCTGTGACGGCTGCAGGCCCAGGCTGCCTTGAGCAGCTCCCAGGCGTAGCGCAATGGCGAGCGCCCACCGTGCGCCTCCTCGAGGTCGCCCAGGATGAACTCCCGATCGGAGGAAGGGATCAGCCAGCCGAGGACGCGCGCCATTCTCATGAGATATCGAGGGCCGCGCCGAGGCCCAGGCTCAGCTTTCGGAGCGCGGAGAGGGACCGCCCCAGCGCCTTCCGGCCGGCCATCGTCACTGCGTAGTGCTTCTTGCGCCGGCCACCCCGTTCGGCGGTCGGCTCTCCGAGGCGAGCGGTCACCAGTCCCTTGGACTCCATCCGCAACAGGGTCTTGTAGACGGTACCGAGGCCTACGTCCCGCCCTGCGTGACGCTCCAGCTCGTTCTGGACCGTTACGCCGTAGCCATCTCCCAACCGGAGGAGAGCCAGGAGAACGAGCTGCTCGAATTCGCCAAGATTGGAGGGCATTGAACCTATTTAATAGACAGAGTCGAAGATATAGACGGGTCTGGGGTCGAAAAGGTTGCAAGGGGGGAGTGGGGCCGGACACCGGGCCCGGGCAGCCGACGACACAAGTGGATGGGTATACTCGGGCTGTTACCCCTCCGTTTTCCGCGGAATCTGTGGTTCGGGCGTTCCAGCGCACGATATTGACGTCCACTCTCGGCTTGCGATATCCCGCCCGGAGGCCTTATCTTGTTGTGCTAATTACGGTTCGCATATTCCCAAAGACGAATAAAGAGGCTCGAGAGCTGCATGCCGTACGATAAACAGAGTGTCATGACGAAGTTCCGCCAGCACGACGAGGACACCGGTTCTTCCCGGCTCCAGGTGGCTCTTCTCACCGAGCGAATCAATTCGCTCACCGATCACTTCCGCACCCACGCCAAGGATCACCACGGGCGCCGCGGGTTGCTCAAGATGGTCAGCACCCGGCGGCGACTGCTCACCTACCTCCGGAATACCGACCTCTCGACCTACCGGGCCCTGATCCAGGAACTCGGACTCCGGCACTAGCCGGTCCTGAATGCTTCGGGCGCCCCGCCATGGATGCGGGGCGCCCGCTTTGGCATTGGAAGCGGACAGTTCAACAGAAGGCATTACACCGTGCACAAGATCGAAACCACATTCGCCGGCCGCCCCCTCGTCATCGAAACGGGCAAGCTGGCCCGCCAGGCCGCCGGTTCCGTGACGGTTCGCTTCGGCGACTCGATGGTCATCGCCGCCGTCACCGTCTCCCCCAACATCTCCAATCTTCCCTTCTTCCCGCTGACGGTCGAATACAAGGAAAAGACCTACGCGGCCGGAAAGATCCCGGGAGGGTTCATCAAGCGTGAGGGGCGCCCGTCAGAGAAAGAGATCCTGGCCTGCCGGATCATCGACCGCTCGATTCGGCCGCTGTTCCCCGAGGGGTTCAAGAA
>JBEPVJ010000486.1:0-2653 GCA_041691095.1 Gemmatimonadales bacterium | reverse complement strand
AGCATCTTGGGGGACCCACCCGACATATAGATAGCCGACCGCCCTCGCACGCCGCGGATCCTGGCGTCCCCCCGGGCACCGGCGCCTACCTGCAACACCAGGTGGCGAGGATTTACGCCATGGTGGGAGAGCCGGAGAAGGCGGCCGTGCTCCTCGAGGAGCTGCTGAGCGCGAACTACGCGCTGACGCCGGCGTGGCTTCGGATCGATCCGTCGTGGACATCGCTCAAGGGGAACGCGCGGTTCGAGAAATTGATTGCGGCGAAGTAAGGCGCAAAGGCGCTAGGAGGGCACCAGCGCCAGCACGCGGAGCGGACTCCCACTTCCGTTCACGATCTTGAGTGGCGCCGCTATCACCACGGCCCCCGTTGCCGGGAGCTTGTCCAGGTTGATGAGGCTCGCCAGACCGAACTTCCCTGCCCCGTGCATCGTGGAATGATTGGGAAACGGCGGGTCGAAAGTCCCCGCCTGCCCCGCATCGGTGCCCACCGTCTCCACGCCCACTCCCAGCACATCGCGGTCCCTCGCCAGCAGCTCCGACGTGGTCTTGTGGAACCCGGGACTGTGCGGGCCGTCCTCAGCGACGTTAAGGAACGACGTCGCGTCGGTGCGTTGGCTCCACCCGGTACGCAGCAGCACCCACGCCCCTGCGGGAATCCTGCCATTTGTCTTCTCCCACGCCGCGACATGCTCGGGCAGCAGCAGGAAATCGGGATTCCTCGCGACATCTGCCGTCACGTCGATGACGCAGGCCGGCCCCACGAAACGGCGTGCCGGAATGGTGTCGCAGGAATTGTTGGGCAGGTCCTTGCCGGTGATCCAGTGGACCGGCGCGTCGAAGTGGGTGCCGGTGTGTTCGCCCATGCGGATGGTGTTCCAATACCAGCCCGGTCCCTTCTCGTCGAATTTCGAGATCACGTCCAGCGATACGCCCGGTGACGACGCGAACATCGGCGGCAGGCCGATCACCGGCGTCGCGGGGCCGAGTGGCTGGGTCAGGTCTATCACGGCAATGGAGCCGGCATTGAGCTCGGCGACGAGCTGGGTGAGTGTCGACATGAAATCTCTCAGGAAGATCTGTGGGATCGGTGGCTAGAGTTCTTTGAGATGCCGCGCGAACTGGTAGCGATTCTCCAGCAGGGACAAATCGGTCACATAACCCGCCGGCCCCACCGCTTCGACCTTGGCTACCAGGGTCGTGAGATCGCCGGCGGCCAGCGCCTCACGGAATGCGGCCCGGAATTCATCGAGGGTGGTCACCGTCTCGGCGCGGGGCACGCCCGCTCCCATCGCGATCGCCGCGAGGTCGCTTCCGGTGGAGGTGGCGGTCGGAAATCCCCCCACCGACAACAGGCTCTCGTTATCGAAGACGACATGCACCAAATTGCGAGGCCGGTATCGCGCCAGCGTGGTGAGCCCGCCCAGGTTCATGAGCAGCGACCCGTCTCCATCGAGGACCACCACCGGCAGCTCGGGCCGGGAGAGCGCAATGCCGAGGCCCACTGACGAGGCCAGCCCCATCGCGTGCAGCAGGTAGAAGAAATTGGGCCGGTGTCCGAGCGACTGGAGCTCCACCGATACGGCGCCCATGATGGTCACCACAATCGAGCGCTCCAGCTCGGGATAGATGGCCTCAATGGCCTCGAGGCGGCGCATCACTCCTCCCACATGAGGTCGCGGCAGAGCAGCAGCGCCACCGGCCGGCTGGCCGAATACGCCAGGGTCTGCGCCTTGGCGATCCGCTTACCGACATGCTCCGGGGACTCGAGCCGATCGAAAGGGATACGGAGCGCCTCGAGAACATGCTCGGTCACCCCGCCGCCCTCGGTCTGCCAGGGGTCCTTCTCCCCGAAGGAGCCCCGCTGGCTGATCAGCATCAGCAGCGGAATCCGGTAGAGCTGCCCGCACGAGACGATGCCGTTGATGGCGGCCAGAAACCCGTGGTTCTGCATCAGCATCGCCGACTTGACGCCCGCGAGATGCGCGCCGGTGCTGATTCCGACACCCTCCTCCTCCTTGGCCAGCCGGACCAGGGTCATCTCCTGGTCTTCCTCGGCCATTCGGATCAGATGGACCAGCCACGTTTCGGGCAGCGCGGATACGATCCGCACCCCAGCCTCCTTGAGACCGCGATAGATGAGGGTGCTGGCAGAAGTGGAAACGGGCATGACCAACTATACCGCCTGAACGGCCCCGATGACGCTGGTCAGCAGCCACCAGATTCCCACGGTGAGAATGCCCGCGGGAATACCGAACCGGATCCAGTAGTAGAGCCAGGTCGGCACCGGCTTCCCTCCTTCCGCGGACAAAGCTGCCAGCGCCGTGGAGCGGCGCATGCACCATCCTACCGTCAGCACCGCCAGCAACGCGCCCAGCGTCTGCATCCCCGAGCCGAAGGTCAGATCCCAGGGCACGAAGATGGCGTTGTTGATGGTGGGCGGAATCGCGATCAGGAACGCCGCACCGGCCATGACCCACACGGCGCGGGCGCGGGTCAGGCGCGTGTTATCGGTGAGACCGGCCACCAGGACCTCGAACGCCGCGACATCAGACAGATACCCAGCGCCGAAGAGCCCCGCGAAGAAGAGAAACCCGAAGAGCGATCCCAGCGGAATCGAAGCGAACACTTTGGGCAGGGTGGAAAAGAGCAGCCC
>JBEPVJ010000485.1:0-2673 GCA_041691095.1 Gemmatimonadales bacterium | reverse complement strand
CGTCTAACAAGTGAGGGTCCCTGGCGTCTCCCTTCCCGTGGCTCTTTTACCACCTCGAGGAGGAAGCATGAAGCGTCTGAATTTTGCGCGAACGGCCGCGGCGGCCGGAGTGCTGTTGGGATTGATGGGATGCTCGCATCACGGTGCCAATGTTGGTGCGGGCGTCTCCTACATCGATCGGGGCCCGCCCCGGAACCGGGTGGAGATTCGGGGCCCCGCTCCGGGCTCGGGCATGACCTGGCTACCGGGATATTACCGCTGGGCCGGGAACGGCTACGCCTGGGTCCCGGGTCGGTGGGAGTCGGTGTCTCAGGGCCATCGGTCGTGGTCGCCTGGGCGCTGGCGACACACTCGGCAGGGCTGGTACTGGGTCGAAGGTCGCTGGCGGTAACAGAAGGCGCTCAACTCCCGGCGGCCTCTAGTCGGGCCGTCGGGGGTTGAATCCCATCTCTTCCAGAAAACGAAAGCCTCCCGTCGGGAGCTCTTTGCGTCGCTCCGCGCGAGTCATCACCAGGCGGTCCTTGGCCCGTGTCATCCCCACGTACAGCAACCGTCGCGACTCCTGCAGCTCGGCCTCCGGCATGGCACTGCCGTCTCGCGGGGTGCTCAGGAGCTGACCGTCTTCCGCGCCGACGATGTATACCCGCGAAAATTCCAGACCCTTGGTCGAGTGCAGGGTGAGCAGGTTTACCCGAAACGCGAGCTCGGGATCCTTCTCCGCGACATCCGAACGGGAGAGCGCCACCCGATTCAGAAACTCGCGGAGCTGTTCGGCCAGGCTCTGCTCGGGTGTGCTGTCGAGCAGCCGTCGGAGCCGGGCCATGGCGGCGGGGTAGCGCTCGTCGGCCGCTTTCACCTTGCGGCCCTCCTCCAGCTTGCGCTGGCCGCCCAAGAGGCGGATGACCTCGTCCAGAGACGGAGCGTCGAACGCGCCGGGTGCCGCGCGCTCCAGCCGGTAGTGCTCGAGGCAATCGCTGAACCGGCCCACCGCGAAGGAGCGCGCGATCGTCCACAGCCCCTTGGCCTCCTCACCGAGTGTCTTCGGATTCGAGAGCGCGAGAGCCAGCCCGAGGTAGTCGAGCAGGTGCACCAGCGCGGTTTTTCGGGCCCGGGCCAGCTTCTCCTCCTGAAGGCGCAGGAAGACCAGGGCCAGTGCCCGGGCGTCATCGAGTGCCCGGTGGGCCTGCGAGAGGTCGACCCCGAAGTGGTGAGCCAGATCCTCCAGTTTCCTGCTGCCGGGATGGAGGTTCCGGGCGAGGGGCAGGGAATCGAAGGTGACGAAATCTCCCCCCTCCAGTAGCTCTCCTCCCAGCCGGCGGAGAATCGGAAAATCGAAGCCGTTCCCGTTGTGGGCCACCAGGATGTCCTCGCCACAGAATGCCTTGAATGCCGGCCAGACCAGATCGAGCGTGGGCTGGCCGGCGAGCTCCTCGTCGGTGATGCCATGCGTCTGCCGCGCGCCTTCGGTCATGGCGACGCGGGGCCGGACCAGCTGGCCGTATTCTCCGACGATCCTTCCGTCCCGCACGCGGACAGCGCCCAGCTCGACGATATCACAGGTGGCGGTGTCCCGGTCGGTGGTCTCCAGGTCCACCACCACGAAGTCCCTGAAGGCATCCTTGAGCGCGCCCGCGTGCACCATCTGCAGCGCCTTGAACAGGCCCAGCGAAAGCCCCGCTTGCCCCCCATCCTGTGGGGAGATGCTCACGTCTTCCGGCCTCGGGCCATCCGCGCCACCGCTATATGTCACCGAGGTGACCCCGGCGCGCAGCAGCAGCCCGGACAGGGCCAGCTCGAGCCCGCCCATGCGCGGAAGCCAGACCCGCTTGCGTCCGTGCATGGCCCCGCGCAGCCGCTCCGCCAGCCGGACGACTTCGGGATCCGAGGCCGGGTCGGAGAGCTCCTCGTGGCGGTCCTCCAGCACCGTGCGGTACTCCCCGACGCGCTGAGAGAGCAGATCCTCGACCAGCCCCGGGAGCCCGGGATGCTTGCGCCCGAGCGCCGGAAGATTCTGCAGCGCGTAGTCGGCACGCCGCAGCTTCTTGCCGTCCTCGTCATCCCGGCCGAGACGCTTGGCAACGGTCCGCATCCACGCCAGGGGCTCCACCTTCTTGCGCTCCGCTTCCGACACGATGCTGGACCAGAGCGTCGGCGGCAGCACCACCCGCGCGAAGGCTTCCTGGCGGAGATCGTCTCCCGGCTCGGCGATGACTCGGAGCGCGGCGACCAGGTAGCGCACCACGGGATCGTCCTGGAGCGCGCGCCCCGACGCCAGGCGGCAGGGAATGCCCGCGCGGATGAATTCCGCCTCGAGAACGTCTCCGGTTTCATGCTTGCGATAGAGCACGCCGTACTCGCCCCAGGGCAGCCCCTCGCGGCTTTGATCGGCCACCAGGTCGGCGAGGACCCAGGCGGCTTCGGTGCGCTCGTTCTCGAAGCCGAGCACGGCCACCGGGTGCGCCGACTCCCGCTCGGCCCGGAGCAGCTTGTCGGGAAAGAGGCTGGGATTCTGCTCCAGAAGGCGGCGGGCCGCCTCGAAAATCTGGCGGGCGGTGCGGCGGTTTTCGTCGAGGGTGATGATGCGGGTTACGCCGAAATCATTGGCGAACTCTCGGAGCACCTGGGGATCGGCGCCGGTCCAGGAGAACACCGATTGCTCGTCATCTCCCACCA
>JBEPVJ010000484.1:0-2676 GCA_041691095.1 Gemmatimonadales bacterium | reverse complement strand
CCTTCAGGACAAGGGACGAATGGAAGTGGCAGGCGTGAGCTCGCTGGGCGAACCGGGCCCCGGCGGACCGGGGAGTTATGGGGCGATGGACTATTTCGGGAGGGTGTCGACCCACCTGGCCTGGATCGACGCGGTGCTGGCGGGAAAGATCCGGCCGGAATCACAGCAGAACGGCGCAACCGTGGCGATTCCGAATTCGGCCTCCGGCGAGCGATTGCAGGCGCTCTGGAAGCTTATCGATGCTGGGCCGGCGGCCGACGTCGAAGCGTTCGTCCGCGCCAACCTGAGTGCGGCACGACTCGCGGCCCGGCCCATCGATCAGATCGTGAAGCAATACCGCGACCTGGCAGCGCGGTACCGCGGGGGGAAGATTCAGCAGGTATTACTCGACCAGCCCTACCATACCGACCTCGAAGTTCGTACCCCGAGTGGAGCGCTGATCCTTGGCGTGGAGGTCGAGCCGGAGGGAGATCATCGAATCATCGGAGTGCTCGAGGGGCGGCCCTGAGGGGTCGCTTGCTCAGTGTTCGTCCCCGTCGAATATCCACATCGGCTCGGTGGCTCCCGCGCGGGTGAAGCCGAGCCGACGATAGAACTCCACCGTTTTGCTGTCGGCGATCAGTGCATGCTGATGGAAGCCCCGGTAGCGGTCCATGAGCCGGGCCATGATCCCGGTGCCGATACCCCTGCCCTGGTATTCCGGATCCACCACAAGGTGCGGGTAGTACACCACCAGGTGCCCATCGGATATCGCGTAACCCGCGCCCACCAGGCGCTCCCCGTCCCACGCCGTGACCAGGGCGTGGCACTCCATGAGAGCCCGATACAACAGGTCGGGCCTGTTGGCCGAGGACCAGCCGACCGAGCGATACAGGGCGACGGCGGTGTCGACCGACAGGGAACGTGCGTCACTATAGTGCACCGCCACCATGCGCCCCCCGCAGATACCGCCCGAAGAAGTCCACCGCAAGGGGGATTCGATGACCTACCATGCCGATATCAAGCATGAGTTCCGTAACCCGGGCCGGGGCGCCTGCGAATTCTTCCTGGTGATCGATGCGTCGCAGGCGGCGCGGCGGCTCGCTCGGTTCTCTGATCCGGTGGCCCGGCCACCTTTGGCGATCGGACGCCTCGGTCCGCGGTGAGGATCAGGCCGTCCACCCCGCCCGGCCGTCGTTCGCCCCTGGGCGGGCACCATTCGATCCATCGCTCCGTATGCTGCGACAGCGTCCTCCACCTGTCGCCCGGGGTAGCCATGATTCGCCACCTGAGCTGGACCCTCCTCCTCGCCGCCCATTCATCTCTCACCCAGCCCCCGCCGAGCCCGCGGGCCTTGGTAGACTCGGCCATCGCCGCGATGGGCGGCCGTGAGCGGCTGACCGCGCTGACCTCGTTCCGCCTCGACGGCATCCAGCTCGAATATGTCCTCGGCAACGCCGAGCGTGCAGAAGGACCCTGGCGGACCCAGTACACCCGGTTCTCGGAACTGTGGGATGTGCAGCACGACCAGATCCGTCGCACCATGACCGCGCTCAGCGGCGGCCCCGTCTCGCCCACGGCGCAGTCGGTATGGATCGTCACCGATTCGGTCCTGGCGGTCCAGACCGGCGCTCGCACCTTTCCGGGTTACAGCGGCTTCTGGGAAGACTACCGGGACCGGACCAACGCTTCGCCGGCGCGGGCGCTCCTGGCAGCCGCCGAAGCTCCGGGGCTGACCTGGGAACGAGCCGTCACCCGATATGGCGTGCCGCACGACGTCGTGGCATTCCCGACCGCCTGGGGGCGGATGCGGATCGAGCTCGACCGCCGGAGTCACCTGCCCACCGCGGTAGAGATCGTACGCTATCCGGCCCTCGAATTCCGCCGCATGATCTTCGGCGACGCCACCGTCCGGATCGAGTACCTCGACTGGACCGCACAGAGCAGCGGGTTATGGTGGCCGATGCAGCAGCGCTACCTCTTCAACGGCGAGCTGTTCCGCGACCTGACGGTAAGCGGGATCACGCCGGCGGCTCCCGTCGCAGCCGATTCCTTCGCGGTCGCCGACTCGACCCGGGCCGGCTACCTGAAAGCGGTAAAGCAGGGAGCGGCCTTCTTCCACATGGGCGACCGCCCCGAGCCGCCCCAGCCCGGCGACGGAATCGTCCGGCTGGCCGACAACTGGGCCATGACCCTGGTCAAGCAGGACGACGGCGTGGTGGTCTTCGAAGCGCACCTGAGCGGTGACTACATCAAGCAGGTGGTGGCGGAGGTGCACCGGCGCTGGCCCGGCGCGCCGATCAAGGCGTTCGTCGTGACCTCCGATCCCTGGGCCCACCTGGGCGGGGTGCGCCAGGTCGTCTCGATGGGCATTCCGATTTACGTGAATGGCGGGAGCATCCCGTTTCTGACGTCGCTGACACGCCGGCCTTTCACGCTGCACCCCGACGAGCTGGCGCGGGCCCCCCGGGCGCCCAAGTTCATTCCGGTGTCGGGTCGCACCGCCATCGGCACCGGGAAGAACCGGATCGAGCTCTACCCGGTTGGCGGCGCGTATTCGGAGCGGATGACCATGGCATACTTCCCCGAGCGTCGTCTGCTCTACGGCACCGACCTGGTTTTTCCCGAACGCGGCGCACCCGGCGCGCCGCCGCTCAAGACCTTCATCCGCACTCCGGCGATCGAGCTCCGGCGCGC
>JBEPVJ010000483.1:0-2683 GCA_041691095.1 Gemmatimonadales bacterium | reverse complement strand
ACGTCCCTCCAATTCACCAATGCGCGCCCCCACCCCCGCCCCCGCGCCCCTCGCACGAGCTGTTCACCGAGCGGCTCTTCCTGAGCATCGGCGAGAGGAACGCCTACCACGAGCAGTACGCAGGATCCGCCGGTGCCGACCGGGATGACCCCAGGCTCTCCCCCCTTCGGACGCCCAACCTTCGCGGGTTGCCGCCCGCGCTTCTGGTGATTGCCCACTTCGACGTATTGCGGGATGAACAGGATGCCTACGCCGCGGCGCTGCTGGCCGCCGGAGTGCCCTGCCAGGTTCAGCGCGAGCCGACGCTGGGACACGGCTTCGTCAATCTCACCCAGGTGTGCCGCGGCGCGCATGAGGCGGTGGTGCGAATGGCAACGACGTGGCGGGAGATCAGCTCGCGGCAACCCCGGCCATGAGCCCCCGGGCAAATTCGAGCTCCTCCTGGTTCACCAGGTGCCCCATCCCGGGATAGATCCGCTCCGTCACGTCGGCACCCATCCGGCGGAACACCTCGGCGCTCTCATGAACCCGCGCCGCCGGCACGTGGGCATCCACATCGCTGCACCCTAGAAATACCGGCGTCTGCTCGAAGCTGCCGGTGGAATCCCACCGGGTTCCCGGCGGTCCAATCAGGCCGCCGCTGTAGACGATCACACCGCCGAACCGGGCCGGATGCCGCACCGCGTAGGTGCTCGCCAAGCAGGCGCCCTGGGAAAACCCCAGCAACATGATCCGTTCCGTCGGCATACCCTTGCCGATGACCTGCTGCACCAGCCGGTCGATGGCCGCCAGGCCGGAGGTGATTCCCGGCTCGTTCTGCTCGATGGGATCCATGAAGCTGAAGGGGTACCAGGTGCCGCCGGATGCGCCGGGCGCGAGGTAGGTGAACTCGCGATGCTCGAGGGGTCCGGCGAGGTCGATGATGTTCGCGGGGCCGGCGCCGCGGCCATGGAGCATGATCATCACCGCGCGCCCCTCGCCGAGGGGGACGCCGCGGGTTAGGACGGGCTGGCCGGCGTGCGGGTCAAGGGTCATCGGCGGGGTGGCTGCACTTTCGGAAGCCCTGCCTCGATCTCGGCGCGGTGCGGCTCCTCCCAGGGCGGCAGCTTGAGCGAGGTGCCCAGCTCGGCCGGTGGCTCATCCACCGCAAAGCCCGGCTTCAGCGTGGCGATCTCATAGAGCACACCCCCTGGCTCCCGGAAGTAGATCGAAAGAAAATATTCCCGGTCACGAACCTCGGTCACCCCGACGCCGATGCGGAGCAGCGCCTCTCTCGCCTCGAGCTGCGCCTTAGCGGTGCCGATCGCCATCGCGACGTGATGCACGGTGCCCAGCCCGTTCGTGCCGGGGAGCGCGTCGGGGGCGTGGAGAATGTCGATGGTCTTGCCCGGACCGCCGGACCCGATACCGAGCCGGGTGCGCGGACCCTCGTGACCGATCACTCGCCAGCCCAGCGCCTCGGTCAGAAAGGTGACCGACCGGGGCGCCTCGCGCACCGTCAGTGTCACCGAATGGACGCCCCGGGTCTCGGTTCCCACCGGCACGCTGGAACCGGTCCACGGCGTCCGAGTGTCGGCGGCGGTCTCGATCAGCTCGATGCCCAGGCCGGATGGATCATCGAGAGAAAGGAATTTTTCCCCGAATCGGGAGCCCTCCCCAGCCACCGCGACGCCCATCTCGGTCAGCCGCCCGCGCCATTCTCCGAGCGAGCCGGCCGGCACCGAGAACGCCGTCTCGTTGATCTGGCCGGCGCCCCTCCGGCCCTGGGGAACCCGGTATCCCTTGTACGGGAAGGTGGTCCAGATGGTGCCGGGAGTGCCCTGTTCGTCCCCATAGTAGAAATGGAAGACGTGGTGGTTGTCGAAATTGACGGTTTTCTTGACCAGGCGGAGACCCAGCACCCCGGCGTAGAAGTCGAGGTCTTCCTGGGCGTCGGTGACCGTGGCGGTGACGTGGTGCAGGCTGAGAATGCTGGCTTCGGATGCGGGCATGCCGTATTCTTACCCCCTCTCCTTCAACATACAATCGGGTGGTTCCCTCATGAGCCGACGACTGCTCTCCAGCATGGTTTTTCTCCTCGGCGCCGTTTCCGGGCTCGCTGCCCAGGAGCCGGTGGACCGGCCGATGATCGCGCGCATCCGGGACGAGGCTCAGGCCCGCTCGCAGGTCGCGGCGACCTTCAACCATCTCACCAACGTGACCGGGCCCCGGCTCACCGGCAGTCCGGCGTTCAAGCAGGCCGCCGACTGGGCCACCGAGCGCCTCAAGGGCTACGGCCTCTCCGCGGTACACCAGGAGTCATGGCCGTTCGGCCGGGGCTGGAGCCTGCAGAAACTCGAGCTCGAGATGGTCGAACCCTTCTACTTCCCATTGATCGGATTTGCGGAGGCATGGTCTCCCTCCACCAAGGGTGAGCTCTTCGGTACGCCGGTGTACATCGGCGATCTGCCCGACAGCACCGCCGTGCGGGCCCGCGCCGCAGACCTCAAGGGGGCCATCGTCCTGGCCACGGCACCGCAGAATGAATTCATCACCAAGGACCGGCTCGAACCCAGCCTGAGCGATACGCCGGTGCCGATTGGAGCGCCGCCCTTCCTGAACGCCGGCGGCCCGCTGGGGCAGAACCGTGCCCGGATCATGCGCGATGTAGGCGCCGGCCTGACGCTCCGCCCCACCCAGGGTC
>JBEPVJ010000482.1:0-2688 GCA_041691095.1 Gemmatimonadales bacterium | reverse complement strand
TGGACCGCCTGGAGCGCATGCTGGCCAAGATGCTGGCGCACAAATCCTGATTCGCCAGAGGACGGGACTGACGGTATTTTGAGTAACATCTCACCCCGCACATCGACTGGAATCTCATGACCCGCCGCTACGTCGTCCTGGCGCTGGCCCTCGCTCTTCCGCTGTCTGTGGCGGCCCAGGGCACCCGCTTGCTTCGGCAGCCCACCGTGAGCGCCACGCAGATCGCGTTCGAGTACGGCGGCGATCTCTGGATCGTCGATAAGGCCGGCGGCGAGGCCCGGCGGCTTACCAGCACCCCCGCCGTCGAGGCCGATCCGCAGTTCTCCCCCGATGGACGGTCGATCGCCTTTACCTCCAATCGAAGCGGGAACAACGACGTCTATACCATGTCGGTGGACGGCGGCGACCCACGACGGCTCACCTGGCATCCCGGCAGCGATGAAGCCCGGGGCTGGTCGCCTGACGGCAAGTCGGTGCTCTTCACGTCGAATCGCAACACTGCTCCGGTGCCGTTCGGCCGGCTGTGGACGGTGCCCGCCGAGGGTGGAGTCGAGAGGGTGCTCCCGGCACCGATGGCGGTGCGCGGATCATGGTCGAGCGACGGCAAGCGGCTGGTTTACGACCGGGTGAGCCGCTGGGACGTCGAGTTCCGGAACTATCGCGGCGGCCAGAACACCCCGCTCACGATTCTGGACCCGGCAAGCCTCGAAGAGATCCGGCTGCCCAACGAGCGCAGCGCCGACATCATGCCGGTCTGGGCGGGTCAAACCATGTATTTCCTGTCCGACCGCGACTATGCCGTGAACGTCTGGGCCTACGATATCGGCAAACCGGCAGTGCGCCAGGTCACCCACTTCAAGGACGCCGACGTCAAGTCGCTCGCGGCCGGCAGCGGGAGCCTCGTGATCGAGCAGGACGGATACCTGCAGACGCTGGATCCCGCCACCGGCACCGCACGCAAGCTCGCCATCACGGTGCACGGGGACTTCCCCTGGGCCGAGTCACACTGGATCGATGTGAGCAAGACGATCGCGGCAGCGGAGTTGTCGCCCACCGGCAAGCGCGCCCTGTTCGAATCCCGGGGCGACATCTTCACGGTGCCAGTGGAAAAGGGTGACGCGCGCAACCTGACCCACAGTCCCGGCTCCGCCGACCGGACCCCGGTCTGGTCTCCCGACGGGAAGCAGGTGGCATGGTTTTCCGATTCGGGGAAGGGCTACCGTTTGATGATCGGTTCCCAGGAGGGGCTGACTCCGCCCAGGGAGATTCCCCTCGGCGAAGCCAAGTTCGGGTTTACCGCGAGCTGGTCGCCCGATGGCAAACGCATCGCGTTCGCGGACGATCGGTCCCGCATTCGAGTGGTCGAGCTCGCCACCGGGGCGATCACCACCGCCGACGCCGACGGCAGCCTGCTGGCCCGCGGCGGATTCAGCGCGGCCTGGTCTCCCGATTCCAAATGGCTCGCGTATTCCAAGGCCTTCTCGAACCGTTTCCGCCGGATTGTGGTTTGGTCGCTGGCCGATGGAAAGGCCACGCCGGTCACCGATGCACTGGCGGACGCCGTGAGCCCCGCCTGGGATCACAATGGCCGCTATCTCTATTTCCTCGCGAGCACCGACCTGGGGCTGGCCAGTGGCTGGGCCAACATTTCGAGTATCGGGCGGCAGGTAACCCGCGGCGCTTACATCGCCATCCTGCGCGCCACCGACTCCACCCCATTTCAGCCCCAGAGCGATGAAGAGGGGGCCGCCACCCGGGCCCAGCCGATGCAACCCATGCAGCCGGCGCCCGCCGGATCGCCAGCCCCGGCGCCGCCGTCTGTCCCGGCGCGCACCGACTCCGCCAGCGCCGTACGGATCGACTTTGCCGGGCTCGATCACCGGATCCTGGCGCTGCAGGTGCCGGTGCGGGACTACGCCGGCCTCACGGCCGGCCAGACCGGTATCGTGTTCCTGGCCGAGCGAGTGGCCCAGCAACCCGGCGTCACGCTCAACAAGTACGACCTCTCCAAGCGGAAAGCCGAGGTCTTCCTCACTGGAGTCGGGCAGTACTCCGTCTCGGCCGACGGGAAGAAGGTGCTCCACCAGTCGGCGGGACAGTGGACCGTCAGCGGCACCGAGGCGGCGCCCCGCCCAGGCGAAGGCCGGCTCAACGTTACGCTCTCGGCGCAGCTTGATCCAGCACAGGAATGGTCCCAGATCTTCGAAGAAGCGTGGCGAATGGAACGGGATTATTTCTACGATCCCCAGCTCCACGGCGCGGACTGGCCGGCAGTGCACACCCGCTACGCGCCGCTGATTCCCTACGTGCGGCATCGGTCGGACCTGAACTACGTGCTGGACCAGGTGGGCGGTGAGCTGTCGGTGGGCCATAGCTTCACGCGGGGCGGCGACATGCCCGCGACCGATTCGACCCGCACCGGCCTCCTGGGCGCCGATCTCGCGCCCGAAGGGGATCGTTGGAAGATTTCCCGTATCTACACCGGCGAAAGCTGGAACCCGGAACTTCGCGCGCCGCTCGACGCGCCCGGTCTCAAGGTGCGAGCCGGGGACTATATCCTCGAGGTGAACGGCGCCGACCTCCGAGTGCCGGACGACCCGTTCCGCCTGCTGGACGGGACCGCGGAAAAGCAGACCGTGCTCCGGGTCAACGACCGCCCCGCCCTGGATGGCTCCTGGACCTGTCTCT
>JBEPVJ010000481.1:0-2689 GCA_041691095.1 Gemmatimonadales bacterium | reverse complement strand
TCACCGGCCAGCGCGATGGCGATCATCGCGCGCTGGCGGAGTCCACCGGAGAGCTCATGGGGATAGGCGCCGTAGCGGACCGCCGGCTCCGGCACTCCCACCTCTTCGAGCAGCGAGATCGCCCGCTGCTTCGCTTCGGCGCGAGTGGCTTTGCAATGGGCCCGGATCGTTTCAGCGAGCTGGCTGCCGATGGTGAGGGTGGGATTGAGGCTGGTGCTGGCATCCTGGAAGACGATTCCGATCCGGCCTCCGCGGACCGCGCGCAGCCGGGCGGCGTCGAGGGTGAGGAGATCTTCGCCGTCGAGGAGAATCTTGCTTCCGGGGTCGATGCGGCCGGGAGGCGGCACCAGACGGAGCAGGGCGAGCGCGGTCAGGCTCTTGCCGCTGCCCGACTCTCCGACCAACGCGAGCGTCTCCCCGCGCGCCACGCTGAGGCTCACCCCGTCCACCGGGACCGAGAGCCGGCCCGCGGGCGCGGGGAACTCGACGCGGAGGTCCACCACCTCGAGCAGGTTGCTCATGCGCTTCGGGGATCCAGGGCTGCGCTCAGGGCATCTCCCATGAGGTTGACCGCGAGGACGGTGAGGACGATGGCGGCGCCCGGGAAGATTGCGGTCCAGGGCGCGGTCAGCAAAAGGGGCTGGGCATCGAGCACCATGCCGCCCCACGACGGGGTCGGTGGCTGAATTCCCAGC
The DNA here is from genome assembly GCA_041691095.1 of Gemmatimonadales bacterium. Taxonomy (GTDB): domain Bacteria; phylum Gemmatimonadota; class Gemmatimonadetes; order Gemmatimonadales; family GWC2-71-9; genus JABFSM01. The sequence continues at coordinate 1,994 of JBEPVJ010000481.1, read as the reverse complement.
CCCAGGAAAGAAAGCCCCGATTCGAGCAGGATCACATCGCCCACGCCGAGGGTGGCCGCCACCAGGATCGGACCGGCGGCATTGGGGAGCAGGTGCCGGGTGATGGTACGCCAGGCCCCGGCACCGAGCGCCACCGCCGCGGTGACGAACGGCTCGTGCTTGAGACGGAGGACTTCGCCCCGAACCAGGCGGCTGGTGGCGAACCACCCGGTGGTTCCCAGCACCAGGACCAGGGCGTAGAGCGGAATCCGTTCCCACACCACCAGCAGGAGCAGCAGCACGAAGAGGCGCGGGATGGCCAGCGCGGCGTCCACCACCCGCATCAGCAGCGAGTCGATCCAGCCGCCGAAATAGCCGGCGACCAGCCCGACGGCGGTGCCGACCGTGAGCGCCAGCAGGACCGCGAGCGCGGCCACGGTGAGGGAGACCCGCGCGCCATTCACGACCCGCGAGAGCACATCCCGGTTGAGGTGGTCGGTGCCGAGCGGATGCGAGGTTGACGGCGGGGTGGCGCCGGCCACCACGTCCGGCATCGCAGCGGGATCCGCCATGAACGCGGGCGCGACTGCGGCGGCGAGCCCGAGTACGAGAAGAATCCCGGCTCCCCAGCGCCCCGACGGGAGGGCCCAGGCCCGCCGGAGCAGGTCGGTGAGCGAGCCGATCATCCCTGGCGCACTCGCGGATCCGCCACGGTGTACCCGAGGTCCGCCACCAGCCCGGCCAGCACCACCGCTCCCGACACCAGCATTGCGGTACCGAGCAGCACGGGATAGTCCCGCGCGGCGATCGCCTCGTTGGCGAGCGACCCTAACCCGGGCCAGTTGAAGATCGCCTCCACGAAGATCGAGCCCGACACCAGGATCGGCAGCCACAGCCCCAGCAGCGTGATCATCGGTGCGAGGGTGTTGCGCCAGGCGTGGCGCCAGAGCACCCGCCGCTCGGTCAATCCGCGGGCCCGCGCCGCGGTCACATAGTCGAGCCGGAACACCGCCAGCATGGCGGCGCGCTGATGCCGGATCATGATCGCGATGCTGGTGAGCGACAGGGTGAGGGCCGGCAGCACCAGGTGACGGAGCACGTCGAGCGCGCGGGCCCCGAGCCCGGCGTCGATCGGGAGCAGCGGGTCGGTCATTTGAGCCGCCGGGAGGAGCCGCCAGCGCAGGCTCACGAACGCCACCAGCACCAGCCCGAGCCAGAAGCTCGGCATGGCATAACCCGCGAGCGCGAGCCGGGTGAGCCAGCGGTCGAAGCGCGATCCGCGCGTCACCGCCTGGCGCACGCCCAGCCAGATTCCGAAGATGAAGTTGAGCAGCAGCACCGTCCCGCCCAGCAGCAGGGTGGCGGGGAGCCGGGCGGCGAGCAGGGTGGTGACCTTTTCGGGATAGTGCTCGATCGAGACGCCGAGGTCACCGCGGGCGGCGCCGCCCACGAAGGCGGAGAACTGCGCGACCAGCGGCTGGTCGAGCCCGAACCGGCGGCGAAGAAACTCCAACTCCCGCCCGGAGATGGCCCGGTCGCCGGCGGTCCGGGAGAGCGGATCGCCGGGAGCCAGGCGCATCAGGAAAAAGAGGAGAATCACGGCGGCCGCGAAGGTGAGCGCGGCCTGCAGCACGCGGCGGAGTAGCCAGCGGCTCACCTGGGGGTGGCGCCCGGGCCGTCTCGCGCAATGCGCCGGCCCGGATCCACCGACCAGCGCCAGATCGTGCTGTAGAACGACTCGGGCCGGATCGTCACGTTCCGGTAGCGGTTGTGCACCGCGAAGAGCGCGCTGGGCGAGGCGAGGAAGATGGCGGGCACGTCGCGCTGGAGCGCGGCATAGGCGGCCCGCCAGTTGGCTTCCGGGTTATGGGTCGACGTCATGGCGCGATCCAGGAGGCTGTCGACCGCCGGATCGCAGTACTGGCCGACGTTGGTGCCGCTCCGGCCGGCGCAGCTCCAGCTCTGCACGATGCCGTTGGGGCTCGGATCCATGGTGGCCGCGGCAAAGTCGATGT
>JBEPVJ010000480.1:0-2694 GCA_041691095.1 Gemmatimonadales bacterium | reverse complement strand
ACCCAGGGCAGCGCCGCCGCCGGCTCGGGCATAGACTGGACGTTCCCAACGGGGAGCGCGCCGCCCACCCGCGCAACCGCCTCCAGTCCCGCGAGGCCGAGCCCGCCACCGGCCGCCAGCGCGCGTGCCAGCGGGGGAACGAGCGGGGCGATCAGAACACTTGCCAGGACCGCGGGAACCGCCAGCGCCGCGAGCGGAATTGCAACGAAGTTGAGCCCGATGCCCGCCAACGCTACCGACCCGAAGGCTGCCGCCGTCAACGGCGCGGTGGAGAGGGTGGCGCCCACCGAGGCGGCAAGCATCCGCCATCCTGCTCGAGGGCCCAGCGCGTGATCGCTCCATCGGGTGAAGGAGAGCGCCCCCCAGAAGGCCGCCGCGGACAGCCAACCACCCAGGTCGAAGATTGCCCAGGGATCGAGGAGGGTAACCCCCAGGCAGGTGAGTCCGAGCAGCGGCACCGCCGACGGCATCCGCTGCCGCCAGACACACCAGCTTCCCAGCGCGCAGAGCAGCGCGGCACGCGCCGCAGGAGCCGGCCACCCCAGGAACATGACGTAGAGAAAGACCAATAGCGCCGCGACCGCCGCCGCCGGACCGCGCCGCACCCGAAGCGCCTTCAGGATCAGCGTGGTCCACCCGAACACGATGCCGACGTGAAAGCCGCTGATCGAGAGCAGGTGCACCAGACCGGCCCGCGCGAAGGCTGCATTCAACGTCGGATCGATGCCACCTCGGCCGCCGACCAGGAGCGCCTCCACCAGCCCGGCGCGGGCGCCGTAGAGCAGCCTCACGGTTCGGGAAATCCAGGTACGCAGCCGGGCCTCCAGGCCTGGTGATCCAGGCAACGACTGGAGACTCGCCACCACGAGTATTCCGTCGGGACGCCCACCGAAGCGCGGCGACCCGATCCACCTTCCCCGGGCGCTCCACGAGCTGCCCGCAGGCAGCAGATGCTCCTCGTGAAGCCGTACGGTGATGTCACCGCGACAATGGCCATCGAGCACCGCCGCCGAGGCGACGCCATCGGCCACCGGTTCGAGGAGACGAATGGCCACGGTCATTTGGGCCGATGGCAACCTCGCTGCGCAGCTTTGCGGCGCTGCGACCCGGGCCACTGCGCCCAGGGAGAATCCCGCCACTGCTACGCCGCCGAGCCACCCCCAGGTACGGCCGTCTACCAGAAGGAGCACGACCCCGAGTAGCAGAATCGCGAGGAGCGGGCTCAGAAAACGCGAAAGGCCGGTCGCAAGACCGGCCTCGAATACCAGAACCAGCAAGACGACCGGCTGGGGCCTCATGGCCCCGCCGCACTCCTCAGGGAGCGACTGTCCGGCGGCGCGCCACTTTGCATCGGGGAGACTCCATAACCCTGCGGAATCCATCCATTACCGCAACCTCGATCGAGGCGCGATTCTGCTGCTTGTCCAGGTTGAGCTCGGTGATGATGGTGCCCTCGACACTAGCCACATAGCGAGCCGGCAGCCGGTTGAGCGCGTATACGAAGACGTCGGCCCGGCAGATTTCGCAGCCGCAGAAGTCGGGGAAGTGAGGGACCAGAGCATCGTAGGCTTCGGTGACGTGAGTTTCCACCTTGTTCTGAATCATAGGAGCGCCAGTTGTGGGGCAGCGACCACCCCGGTAAAGGTAGATCCCGTCGTCCCGGTAAGCCGGACCGTATGGTACTCCCCGATAGCACTGGCCGGCAGATCCACCAGAACCAGGTGGTTGCCGCGGGTGCGAGCCAGCAACAGGCTTCCCCTCCGGGCCAGCCGTTCGACCAGAACCTCGTGCACCTCTCCCAGACGCAAGATGTTGCGTGCACGGGTTTGGTTCCTTGCTGCTTCAATAAGCCTGCCAAGGCGCTCCGACGCCACTTCGGCGGGAATATGGTCCGCCAACTTTACCGCCGGCGTTCCTTCCCTCACCGAATACGCAAAGGTGTACGCCTCGTCGAATTCGGCCTCTTTTACGAGAGAAACCGTTTCCTGAAATTGCGCCTCGGTCTCTCCGGGAAACCCGACGATGATGTCGGTGCTGAATGTCATGCCAGGTATGGCGCTGCGCAGGCGCGCCACCACGTCGAGATAGACTTCGCGGGTGTATCGCCGCAGCATGCGGCGCAGCACCGCATTGGAGCCACTCTGCGCCGGCAAGTGTACGTGCTCGCAAACCGCCGGCGTGGTGGCCATCGCTTCGATGACCGAGTCGGTGAAGTCGGTCGGGTACGGGCTAGTGAAGCGCACCCGGCGAATCCCGTCCACCGTTCCGACGGCACGAAGCAAGTCTCCGAAATCGTGGCTGCCGTCGTTCCAGGAATTGACCGTCTGGCCCAGGAGCGTGACCTCTCCGGTACCGGCATCGGCCAGGAGCCGCACCTCTCCCACTACGTCCTCCAGTTTACGGCTTCGTTCGGGGCCACGCGTGTACGGAACAATGCAGAAGGTGCATCGATAATCGCAGCCCCGCTGCACGGTGACGAACTGAGTCGGGCCGGGGACCCGGACCGCGGGGACGTCCTCGTAGTGCTCCCAGCCGCGGAACTCGGTATCGGAGATCCGTTCGCCGCTCCGGGCATGGTTGATCAGCTCGGGCAGATTCCGGTAGGCGTCGGGACCGACCACGAGGTCCACCTTGGGCACCCGCTCGAGCAGAACCGGGCCGAGCCGCTGGGCCATGCAGCCGACGACACCAAGA
>JBEPVJ010000479.1:0-2706 GCA_041691095.1 Gemmatimonadales bacterium | reverse complement strand
GTTCTCCCCGGGGAGGAGCGGCACACCGATCGCGCGGAATCGCCCGCCCTCGATCGTCGCGGCGGTCCCGTTGACCGCGATCGAAGCGAGATTGGCGTCCAGGCAGTCTCCCTCGACGGTGATCGTCGAGCCCGCAGCGACTGTTCCCCGACCGGGTGTCCGGATGGAGACGAGCGGCGCGGTCGAATCGCGAATGATGTCCAGGTAGGTCTCCGTGCGGTTTCCCGCCGAGTCCCGGGCCACGGCGCGCACGTCGTAGGTGCCGGCCGGGAGGCCGACCGGCGCGCGCACCTGAAACACGAATGATTCGCGTTCCTCCTCCTGGCTCAGCGCAAAGCGCTGCGGAGCGACCGCCGGCCATCCAGAGGGCAGCTCGAGCGACACTTCGCCGCGGGTCGGGACCGCGACGCCATGCTGCAGGGTGACCGTGTAGATCTGGGGCGCCCGGACCCCGATGGGCCAGACCTTTTCCGCCGGGTCGAGCTTCACGTCCACCCGAGGCACCACCAGGACCGGGTGGTGCACCTCGCCGACCGCCTGGTCGCGATAGCGGTGCACCACCTCCCGCTCCTGTACGAGAGGCGCACCGCCCTCCGGGGTCAGCGTAACCCGTGCGACCAGCGGCGGCGGTTCGAAAGGATCGCCCCAGAACGCGGCGTCGCCCCGCCAGCGGTACATGGCGCCGTCACGAGGGGCCCGCAGGAAATACGGGGTGGTGAGCGGCGCATCCTCGGCCACCGTGACGGACATCACGCAGCTACTGACCGCCCCAGGCGCCACGGTCACCCGCGTCTCCGCGCACGGCGCCACGACCCAGCCCGGCGGCGCGGTCAGCGCCAGCTCGGCGGCGGCGGGGTGCTGGCCGGCGTTCCAAACCGTGAGCCGGACCGGCACTACCTGGCCCGGCACCAGGCGGCCATCGGCGGGCGAGGCATCGACCACCAGCGACGCGCGGATCGCCGCGGCGTCCGCGGCGTGCCGGGCCTGGTCTCGCGCGGCGATGCCGCCAGCGCCCGCCGGCGCCGCCGAGGTGTCCACCCCGCCCCAGAGCCCGCCATCGGTGCTCCCTGTTCGATCGGTCAGCAGCGTCAGCCGGATCGCGGAAGGCCCCGGCTCCTGGAGCACGCCCATGTCCTGCGACCGGTGCAAGCTCCGCCCTCGCATCGCCACCTGGCGGTACGACTGGCCGATGTCCGGATCGAGCACGCCGCCGTCCAGCGTGAGCGAGCCCCCGGTGGCGTCGAACCGCGCCGAGCGATACAGCTTGGATGGCGTCCAGGGCGCCAGGCCCTCCTCGCGCTGGAGCTCAGGGAAACGCGACGAATCGCCCGCGACCTTGAAGGCTTCCTGCGCCGCCCAACCCGCCATCTGGTGCTGGCCATGCCCGTCCCGCGGCGTCCCCGAAAAAATCGAGATGATGATCTGCGGCTGAAATCGGCGGACGATGCGGACCACGTCCTTGAGGACCGAATCCCGGGGCCAGAACCGCGACGCCTCCTCGAGGCTCTTGGAGAAGCCGAAATCGAACGCGCGCGTAAAGAATTGCCGGCCCCCATCCAGACTCCGCGCGCCCAGCAGCTCCTCGGTGCGGATCAGGCCAAGCCCCTCGCCCAGCTCCGGGCCGATGAGGTTCTGGCCGCCCTCTCCCCGCGAGAGGGAGAGGTAGGCCGCCTCGGCGCCCTGGCCGCGCACCAGCACCGTCAGCAGCTCGGTGTCTTCGTCGTCAGGGTGCGCCGCGATCATGAGCGCGCGCTTGGTGTGACCGGTCATCCGCTCCGCCTGGCGAAGCGCAACGGTGCCACCGGTGGTAGGACCTATCGCCTGTTGCGCGAGAAGAACGTCGGGAGCCGCGAAAATCAGACAGCCGATCCAGGCGACGTGTGCGAAAGCGTTCACGCCCCTGGCCTGGGTTCGTCGCTCGGGGGCGGTTCAGGGATGTCGGGACGCTGGGAGCGCATCACTTGGTACTTCCGGCCAAAGACGAAGGCGAGGACAAAGCAGACCACCGCAACCCCAAGGAGAACCTGCCCGAACACCGTGGCGACTCCGTACAGGAGCAACAGCATGCCGGTCGACACCGCGATCGTCCCGATGCCCCGCAGCAGCTCGTCCAGGTTCTTCCAGCCAGTCTCCAGCCCCCAGTAGATTGAGGCGCCGAAGCCCAGCAGGCCCAACAGCATGATTCCGAACCAGATGATGATCCAGTAGCCCCGGCCAGCTACCATCCCGCCTCCTCGAATTCGTCAGTGCCCGGCGCACCGTGCGCAGGGGCAATCCCGGCGAAGCCGGTCGAATGTGTAGATCCCGGTGCTGTGATCATCGCTCCACCGAATCTTGAGTCCGTAGGCGCCGACCAGTTGGATCTGAAGGGGACGAATGTCCTCCGGTACGCGGGCCGGGTCCAGCAACGGACGCCCGCTCATCTCTTCAACACATTCGGCGCAGGGACAGGCCAGCCGGAGTGCCCGGGCTGGATAGAGGGCCCGATGTCCGGCCTGATCCCACTCGATGAGTATTCCGTCGTCGCGCCGGGAAATGGACACCGGCAGCGGATCCGCCACAGCCACGACTGAAGCCTTCCCTCCCGCGGAATGCGCGGGCATTTATCTTAGAGCGCTCGAACGACCTTCGCATTTCCCATGGAGCAGACCAGGCTATGCTAACCGCCAATCCCGATGCCTTCGGCGCTCGAGCCGACCTGACGCT
>JBEPVJ010000478.1:0-2709 GCA_041691095.1 Gemmatimonadales bacterium | reverse complement strand
TCGTCGGGGCGCTGCGCCGAAGCGACTTCCTTGATGGCGAGGAACAGCTCCGCTTGCAGCGCGCCGGCTCCTGCGGCCCTGAGCATTTCCGCGCGGGACCGCAGCCTCGCTTCCAGCCGGGCCGTAAGCTCGGCCAGGTCGACTGGAGCGGCAACCGCGTCCGCGGCGCCGAGGGCCAGCGCCCGAGTGATCCCTCCCCGTTCGGCAGTGCCGAGCAGGGCGATGACCGGAACGCCGGTCCAATCCCGGCTCCGACAGATTCCCAGAGCGCGCTCCAGCTCGGCGCCGGCATCGGGAACGGCCACCAGGACCAGGACGGGCGCTTCCACGGCGCCCGACGAGGCGCCTTCGGTCAGCGCAAAGCCGGCTCGCACCAGCGCGCGCTCCATTCCATCGGGGCGGGCCCCGATGTCTCCCAGTAGGAGAACGCGCTCCTTCATGGGATCCGGTGCCTGCAACTGCGGAGAACCAGCACGAGCATCACTCCAGTGAAACGAGATGGCAGCGAGCGCCTAGGTGCCCATGTGTCGACCCAGGGTGGCGTCCACACCGCGCCCGACCGTGGGCTGCTGATCGGTGCCACCGCCATTCAGGTCTTTACCAAGACCCCGAATCAATGGCGGGAACCGGAGATTGCCGAGACGACCGCGCGGGAATTCCGTAACCGCTTGGCCGAAACCGACATCCGAGCAGTGGTTTCGCACGATTCGTACCTCATCAACCTCGCCACCCCAGATCCCGTCCTAAGTCGAAGATCCACAACGTCTTTCATTGCAGAACTGCGTCGGTGTTACGGGCTCGGTATTGGCGGGGTTGTGTCGCACCCGGGCAACTATATCGACGACCGTGAAGCCGGGTTGGAACGCAACGCCCGGAACTACACCACCTGCCTTCGAGAAGTGCCAACGGTCATGCTCCTGATCGAGGGCACTGCTGGAACTGGCACGGCGCTGGGGAGAACATTCGAGGAGCTGGCCGGGCTGCGTGAGCGCATCGCTTCCGATGTGCGGGACCGAGTCGGATTCTGCCTCGACACCTGCCACCTGTACAGCGCGGGTTACGACCTCGCGCGGAGCTACGATGACGTGTGGGAGCGTTGGGAGCGGGTGGTCGGGCTCAGGCATTTGGGCGCCATGCACCTCAATGATTCCAAGACCCCCTTCGGCTCCCGTCGGGATCGCCACGAGCTGGTGGGCGAGGGGTCTCTCGGGCCGGAGCCATTCCGGAGGATTATGCGGGATCCGCGCTTTGTCGGAATTCCGAAGCTGCTGGAAACGCCCAAAGGGGATGATCTCGTCACCAACGATCGCCGAATGCTGCGCCGCCTTCGTGCCTACGCCCGAGTGCGTTAGTCGGCTCGCAGCGCGGTCATCGGCGTCACTCGCCGGGCTCGGAGCGCCGGCCCCAGGCAGGCGACGAGCGCCACCCCTAGCAGCAAAGCAGCGACGCCGCCGAGGACCAGCGGGTCACGCGCGCTGGTCTCGAACAGCAGCGGCTGCATCCAGCGCCCAGCGACGATCGCCAGGCCCATTCCCAGTGCAACACCCGCCAGGGCCAGGGTTACCCCGCCCCGGACGACCAACGCGACGATCGCACCGCCGCTCGCCCCCAGCGCACACCTCACGCCCAGCTCGTGGGTCCTGCTGGCCACCAGGTACGACATCACGCTATAGAGTCCGATCGCCGCGACGACCATGGCGAGGATCCCGCACAGCACGAAGACGGTCGCTCCCAGTTTCCAGGGACGGATTTGCGGGTCGAGTGCCTCATGCATCGATCCGATGTCGACATACGTGAGCGTGGGATCGAGCGCGCGAAGGGTCGCCTTGATGAGCGGGATGATCGCCTCAGGCCGGCCGGTAGGGCGCACCAGCATGCCGGAGCCGCTGAAATTGATTTCCTGGCCGACCGGGATGTAGTACGCCATCGAGGGTGGCTCGTGCAGGCCAAAGCGGTGAACATCCCCCGCGATGCCCACGACGGTCGTGCAGGCCGGTTTGGAATCGCCGACCAGCAGACACTGGCCCATGGCATCCTTCCCGGGCCACAGTGCATTCGCCATGGTCCGACTGACGATCGCGACCCGGGCACTTCCCTCTCGATCGGCCGGCGTGAAGGCGCGACCACGAAGGACTGGGGTACCAACTGTCGCGAAGTAATCGCTCGAGATGGATGAGACGAACGGCCCACCACCCGGAAGAGAAGGAATGGAGTCGAGCCCGGGAACGGACAGGTCTACCGTCACCGAGCTCGAGAGTGGAGAGGCGATCCCGAAGCTCGCGTGTGCGACGCCCGGCAGGCGCTGCAGGGCCGCGAGCGCATCCCGGTAGTACGACGCCTCGCGTCTCCTCTCGGCCGAACGGGCCGCCGAGTCACCTGGGGACTTGATGGAGGGCCAGCGCACATCGACGCTGAGTACCTGTTCGGGCTGAAGCCCCAGGTCCAGGCCATAGACCCTCGTCAGGCTTCGGACGAACAGACCGGCCCCCACCAGTAGCAGCATCGACAGCGCCGCTTGCGATACGGTGAGTAGCCCGCGCACCCTGGATCGCTGACCCTTTCCATCCCGGGCACCGGTCTTGAGCATCGCGGTCAGATCAGGCCGTCCGGCCTGGAGTGCGGGAACCAGGCCGACGAACAAGCCGCTACCAAGGGAAATCACCAGCAGGACAGCGAGCACCCGGAAGTACAGCAGCGCGCCGGTCCATT
>JBEPVJ010000477.1:0-2717 GCA_041691095.1 Gemmatimonadales bacterium | reverse complement strand
GCGGTCCGGTTCCAGACGGGGAGCTGGTGCAGCCGGGCAACGCGCGCCGCCATGGGAGTGCCGATGGCGCCGAGTCCAACAAATGAGATTCGCATGTGAGGAATATATCGGCATATTCCGTGGCGATGACCGAGCGGCGATCTCTCTGGACTCTGGCGATGTGGCTGCTCGCCGCACTGCTCGTGCTCTTTGTGGCCGGTCCACTGTTGCGACTGCTCCTCCAGGCCACGCCGGCCAGCCTGGGTCAGGCCTTCCAGGACCGCGAGCTCCTCGCATCGATCTGGCTCACCGTCCTCACCGCTTCGGCGGCGACCATTCTGTCGGTGCTGCTCGGTGTACCGCTCGCCTATCTACTGACGCGGAGGCGGTTTCCCGGGCGCCGACTCGTGGCGGCTATCGTGGAGCTGCCGATCGTGGTGCCTCACCCGGTGGCCGGCATCGCGCTGCTGCTCTTTCTCGGCCGGCAATCGCCGGTCGGGCGGGTGCTGGCCCACGCCGGGCTCGAAGTGGTGAACCATGTGGCCGGCATCGTGGCGGGCATGCTCTTCGTGTCGGCTCCGATCGTGGTGAGTGCCGCGCGGGAGGCATTTCGCGGAGTCGATCCTCAGCTCGAGCGGGTAGCGCGCACGCTGGGAGATACCGGCTGGCAGGCCTTCCGCAGGGTGACCCTGCCGCTTGCCGGCCGCGGGGTGCTGGCCGGCGCGGTACTCGGCTGGGCGCGCAGCGTCAGCGAGTTCGGCGCCATCGTCATCCTCACGTTCAACCCCAAGGTCGCCAGTATCCTGATTTATGATCGCTTCACGTTGTTCGGGCTTCCAGCAGCGGTGCCGGCCGCGGTGGTTCTATTGTTGATGGCGGTCGCGGTCTTCGTCGTGGTGCAGCTCCTGGCGCCGGACCGGGCGGCGAGCCGATGATCCGTCTCGAGTATGTCTCGGTGGGAGTCGGTGGTTTTTCGCTGGAGCAAGTCTCGCTGGAAATTCCCGCCGGCGGTTACGGCCTGGTGATCGGTCCAACCGGCTCAGGTAAGACTTCCCTGCTGGAGGCGATCGCCGGGCACCTTCCGCTGCGGGGGGGCAGGATTTTTCTCCGGGGCGAAGAGGTGAGTCACGCCGCACCAGAAACTCGTCGCGTGGGATTCGTCTACCAGCAGTACCATCTCTTTCCCCACCTCACCGTGCGGGAGAATATCGGGTATGGAATCAACGCGACGGAATCGCGGTCCAGGCAGGGGCGGGTCGAGGAGCTGGCGGCGATGCTGGGCCTGAAGGCGTTGCTGGATCGCGGGACCGACGGGCTCTCCGGGGGCGAGCAACAACGCATCGCCATGGCGCGCGCGCTGGCCCCGCGGCCCAGCGTCCTGCTGCTGGATGAGCCGTTCGCCGCCGTGGATCCCGCTACGCGTCGCGTGCTCCGGCAGGAACTCGGCGTGCTGCTCTCGCACGAGAAGGTCACCACGCTCCAGGTGACCCACGACTTCGAAGATGCCATGCGACTGGGCGACGTGGTGGCGGTACTGGCCGACGGCCGGATCGCGCAGTCGGGCTCACCGGAGCAAGTGTTCCAATTCCCCAACTCTCCTTTCGTGGCGGAATTCATCGGGACCGGAACCGTGCTCCGGGGAACGGTGGAGCGGACCGGACCGGAGATCCCCGGAGAGAAAAATTTTTCAGCGCGGTTCAGGACCGGCTCGCTGTCACTCGAAGTGATAGCCGAGCGCGAAGGCAACGCGTACGCCGTGCTCCGACCGGCCGATTTGATGCTCAGCAAAGACCGCGTGGCCGGTCCGTCGCCCAGAAACCAGCTAGCAGCGACGGTCGTGCGGATCGAGCGAGGCACCGCGGTGGCGCAGGTCCACCTCGATGCGGCCGGGACCGCCCTGGTCGTCGCGATCACTTCCGCGACCGCGGCGGAGCTGGCGCTCTTTGCCGGCGATGCGGTGATCGTGTCGATCAAAGCGACTGCGGTTCATTTGATCTGAGGCGGCCGCGGCTCCTTTCCTTTCATCAGCCGTGCCGGCCCGATGGTTTTTCCGCCCAGTTTTTCGTTGATATTGTCCACCGCGGACGCGAGCCGGCGATCGCGGGGCGTCTCGGCGTCCCCGGTAGCCTCGGAGAGCATGCTGAGCTGGGGGGGCCCGTCACCGGCGGTGAGGTGAGAGAACGCCACCCCCAGCAGCCGCGCGGCGCAACGCCGCCGGCCCCGCAGCAAGGTCAGCAGATCACGGGTTGTCTCGAAGAGCGCGCGATCGGTCCGCAGGGGCCGAGGCAGGGTTCGGCCTGCCTGCCGGGTCTTGAAGTCGTGGTCCCGGATTTTCACGGTGACGCACCCGGTCGAGAGCCCTTCCGCCCGGAGCTCCGCAGCGAGAGACGTCACCAGCCGCAGCAGGCGGGTCTCCAGCGCATCGTCGGTGTGGAGGTCCCGGGAAAAGGTCTCCTCATGGCTCATGGACCGGGCCGCCTCGTCGGGCGTCACCTCATCGCCGCTGCGCCCCCGGATCCGCTCGAACAACCAGCGGCCGGCGCGGGGGCCCAGCCACTGCGCGAAGGTCCTCGCGTCCACCTTGAGGGCATCCTGGACCCGGGTCAGGCCGTAGCGGGTTAGAGTCGCCTGGAGCCGGGGGCCGACGCCGGGAATATCCGCCAGCACATGATCGGCGAGGAAGGCAGCTTCGCTGCCCGGGGCCACGATCAGCACGCCGGTCGCCCCGGTGCCGGGAC
>JBEPVJ010000476.1:0-2719 GCA_041691095.1 Gemmatimonadales bacterium | reverse complement strand
CGTCCCACCATGCCCTCCGGCAGACCGGGGTTCCGGGTGATCTCGGTCCAGGTCTCGCCGCCGTCGACGCTCTTGAACAATCCACTCCCGGGGCCGCCGCTCGACATCTGGTATTCTTTTCGGTACGCCTCCCAGAGCGCGGCATACATCACATTGGGGTTGTTGCGGTCGATCGAGATGTCGATGGCCGCGGTCTTGTCGTCGCGATAGAGCACCTTGCGCCAGGTCTTGCCCCCGTCGGTGCTCTTGAATACGCCGCGCTCCGCATTCGGCGCGCTGAGCTTCCCGAACGCGGCGACGAACACAATGTCGGGATTGGTCGGGTGGATCCGGATCTTCGAAATCCCGGGCGACTCGGTGAACCCCACGTGGCTCCAGGTCTTCCCGGCATCGGTGCTCTTGTAGACGCCGTCACCCGGCATGATGTTACCCCGGATACACGTCTCGCCCATCCCGATGTACACGATGTCGGGGTTGGTCTCGCTCACTGCCACTGCGCCCACCGACGCGCTGTTGATCTGCCCGTCGGTCACCGGTGCCCAGGTGTCGCCGCCGTCGGTTGTCTTCCAGAGCCCGCCGCCCGTCGCGCCGAAGTAGGCCTCGTTGGGCCGGCCCCTGACCCCGGTGGCCGCGATGGAGCGACCTCCGCGGTCGGGACCGATATTGCGCCAGTGATAGCCGGCGAGGATGGTCGAGTCGAGGGTGAGGGGAGACGGCGCCTGCACGGGGGGCAGCGCAGGAGTGTGAGGCGAGCGGGGCGCCTTGACGGGCGGCCCGGCCAGAAGGAGCATCGCGGCGGGGAACGACAACATCAGGAGCGTGCGTGGCTGGGGCATTCGCGCGGGCTCGAGTGAGGGGTCTTCGTCGATTGGGCTGATTCCGGGCGAAATCCGCGCCGGCAATCGTAACTTGGCTCGGAGGCAGAGCGGAGGCAACCTGTCGGCCTGACGCGCCCGCGAGATGCGGTTACCTTCTGCGCCAATGACCAGCCTCCTGGGCATCCTCGCACTCGGGTTCTTTCTTGGCATGCGGCACGCCTCCGATCCCGATCACGTCATCGCCGTGACGACGTTGGTCGCCCGCCACCGCAGTGTCCGGGGCGCCGCGCTGATCGGAGCGGTGTGGGGTCTCGGACACACCCTGACGATCATGACGGTGGGAAGTTGTATCATCCTGCTGGGATGGGTCATTCCCGCGAGAATCGGGCTCTCGCTCGAATTGTCGGTCGGGGTGATGCTGGTCATCCTGGGCATCGCGACGATGGCGGGTTCATATCGTCGAATCCGCCGGGCGACGCGCTCCGGCCATGAGCAGGAGCCACATTCCCACAACCGCTCCCTCGATCGATGGCTCGGCGGAATGGTGGGCTACCAGCTGGTCCGGCCCCTGGTCGTGGGTATCGTGCACGGACTCGCTGGCTCCGCGGCGGTGGCGCTGCTGGTGCTCGCCGCCATTCGCGACCCGGCGTGGGCGGTGTTCTACCTCGGGGTGTTCGGGGGGGGCACCATCATAGGCATGATGCTGATTACTGTCGCAGTAGCCCTTCCCTTTCGGTACGCCGAAGGCCGGCTGGTGCGGTTCGGCGAGGGACTTCGCATCGCGTCAGGCGCACTGAGCATCGGGTTCGGACTCTTCGTCGCCTATCGAATCGGCATCGTCCAGGGACTCTTCACGGGCGCCCCGAGCTGGACCCCGAGATAGAATCCCGCCCTACGGCGTGAGCCCGATCGCCGCCTGGAGTGCCTTGACGTCGTAGATCCGCCCCGCGCGCATCACTCGCTGAATCTTGCGCAGGTCCGCCACCCGCTCGGCCGGCTTCCCGTCCACGATGAACAGGTCCGCCACCTTCCCCGCGCTGACGCTTCCGTAGTCCTTGTCCTCTTTCATGACCGTGGCGGGGACGATCGTCGCAATGCGCAGCACCTGTGCCGCTGGAATCCCGGCGCGCGCATAGTTCTCCAGCTCGGAGTTGTAGCTGCTTCCATCGGTACCGGGCACGATCGTGATTCCGGTGTCATAGAGCTTCTTGAGGATGCGCAGGAGGGTCGCGTCGGACTTGTCGGCCTGGGAATCGCTCGCCGCGGCAGGTATCCCCACATTCGGAGCGGGAGTACCACCCTGCGCACGAGGTGAAAGCCAGAGATTGACGGTCGGATCGATCACGGTGCCACGCTCCTTGAAGAGCGCCAGCATCGCGTTGAACTCCGGGCTGTCCACGTTGAAATTTGGTGCCACCGCGCTCGCCACGGCGGAGTACGCCCGCATCTGGGGCACATACAAGGAATCGGGATAAAAAGTCGACAGCAGGAAGGCGATATGGTTGATCTCATCGAACCCCAGCCGGACCGCATCCGGAGTACTCAGGCCCCGGGGGACGTGCCCGCTCAGCCGCATGCCCCGCCGGTGGGCCTCGCGCGCTATGGCGGGCACCAGATCCTGCTGAATCAGGTTGTAGAGCTTGATCTGCTTGTAGCCGAGCGAGTCATACCGCGCGATCCAGGCGAACGCCTCCGCCTCGGTGCTCGCAATCGCATCGGTTGGCCCGGCCCAGCGCCCGGGACCCTCGATGAATCCGGCCAGCACGACGTGCGGCGCGACCAGGCTGCCCGCCTGCGAGCGATCCCGGAGCGAGGTCGCCACGTCGACATCGGAGGCGAGGTCCCGGATCGTGGTGATGCCGTTGGAGAGATCGGCGACCTTCGAGGTGTTGGCCGGCAGC
>JBEPVJ010000475.1:0-2724 GCA_041691095.1 Gemmatimonadales bacterium | reverse complement strand
GAAGGCGCGCTCCCGGATCTGGCGTACCCGCTCCCGAGTTACCCCGAGCATCGCGCCGATGCCCTCGAGGGTCAGCGCCTCGCTGCCCTCTTCCAGCCCGTAGTACAGCGCCAGGATTCGCTGTTCCCTGGGAGTGAGGTAGCGGCTGAAGAGCGCGGAGAGAAACTCCTTGCGCAGACCCGCGTCCACCAGGTCCTCGATATCCAGGGGCCCAGTGCCGGCCACCCGCTCGCCAAAGGTCGCCGCGCCGGAATCGTGACGCTCCACCGGCGCGTCGAGCGAGACCTCGACCGTGGTGACCAGCCGCGCCTGGCGGATGGTTTCGACCGGCTCGTCCAGCACCTGCGCGGTTTCCGCGTCGGTCGGGGAGCGACCCAGCTCCTGCGAGAGCAGACTCTCGATCTTCGCCATCTTCATCAATGCGGCGTTCTGATTGAGCGGGATCCGCACCGTGCGGGTCTGCTCGGCCAACGCCTTGAGCACGCACTGGCGAACCCACCACACCGCATAGCTGATGAACTTCACTCCATGCGCCGGGTCGAACTTCCGGACCGCCTTGAGGAGTCCCTCGTTCCCGATGGCAACTAATTCAGACAGGTCGAGCCCGTGACCCTGAAAGCGTTTCACATACGAGATGACGAAGCGGAGGTTGGCGGTAACCAGCCGGTCAATCGACTCCTGATCGCCCTTGCGGGCCCGCTTGGCGAGCCGGATCTCTTCTTTCTGATCCGCGATCATCGGCAGCTTCCGGATGTCGAGCAGGTACTGGTCGAAGGCGTTGTTGGGGGCCGCCTTGCCAAGTGCACGGGGGGTGGCGCGGGCCGCAGCACGGGGAGTCGCGCGAGAACGAACTGGGGACATGCCACCTCTTACGGGGTCGGTGCCGTGGTTGCGCACTCTCTGCGAAGTTACCCGCGGATTTGCGGGCCGATATTTGGTGTCGAATTTTGGCGGGGGCGTTACGGCCTACGGGAGCCAATGTAGGAACAATTTCTTGACGGTCAATAGTTTGACACCTTCAACATCACAAATGTAGCCCTGACAACCAGTTGGAGCTTTCGTCCACGTTATCAACGATTAAGGGCTTGCGAGAATGTTGGAGTTATTGCGGAAATATTTGAAAAATAAGAAGTTAGCTTGCGAGTAAATGTTGAAAGCCGTGGATAAGTTCAATAGAGCGTCGCCGAGGATCGCGCAGTGGACAGGACGATTTGTACGAGGTCGCGCGAAACGGCCACCGTCCAATTGCTGTCTGCACCGGCCATCGACCCTATGGCGGTTGGCAGAGAAAACCGCAGCGCCTCGGCACGAACCTTCTTGTCCATCGCCATCGCATCGAGGAGCGCCGTATCGGTCCACTCCGGGGCCAGGGACGTCGGGCGTCCCAGCTGTTCCAGTGCGAGCTGAATGGTGGGCGCGAGCGCGCGCTCGGCCAGCCCGAGCCGATGCGCGAGCAATGCTTCCACAACAAGCCCGATGGCCACGGCATCGCCATGAAGAATGCCGTACTCCGACACCCGCTCGATCGCGTGGCCTACAGTGTGTCCCGCATTGAGAATTGCGCGGCGCCCTTGATCCCGCTCGTCGCCGCTGACCACGCCCGCCTTGATGACGACGCTCCGGCTCACCAGCTCGGTCAGGAGTTCGGGATCCCGGCGGAGCAGCGCTTCCGAATGGCTCCCGATCCAGTCGAAATAGTCCTTGTCGGCGACGATCCCGTTCTTCAGCGCCTCCACGAGTCCTGCGCCGAGGTGGGCCGGATGAAGCGTGGCGAGCAGCGCCGGGTCGGCCAGCACGGCGACCGGCGGGTGAAAGGCGCCGATTAGGTTTTTCCCGTGGCGGGAGTTGACGCCGGTCTTTCCCCCCACCGAGGCGTCCACCATCCCGACCAGCGAGGTGGGGACCGAGAGCCAGGGAATTCCCCGGAGGTACGTGGCGGCGACGAATCCGGCCAGGTCGCCGACAACGCCGCCGCCCACCGCGATGATCGCGCCGTCCCGTCCAACTCCGAGATCGAGGAGCCGATCGGTCAGCGCGGCCCACCGGGCCCGGGACTTCGACGCTTCTCCCGGGGCCACCATGAGTGTAGGCACGTCGAGGCCGTGGGCCACGAAACGCGCGACGGTGCGATCGGTGATCACGGCGAGGCGGTGACGGGGGAGTAGCTCCGCCGCGAGCCTGGGCAGCTGGCTGATCAGGCCGGCCTCGACGTACACCGGGTAGCTGCCGGCGCCGTGCGTAACCCGGACGACCGGATCGCCGGCTACCACGTCACATCCCCGCGTCCGGCGTCCTGATTGGCCAGCCGGGCGAGGGTGAACAAATAATCGGAGAGGCGATTGAGGTAGACGACGAAGAGCTCCGGGACATCCTGATCTTTCGCGAGCGACACCACGGCGCGCTCGGCGCGCCGGCAGATGGTCCGGGCGAGGTGGAGGGCCGCGGCCTTGGGCGCGCCGGCGGGCAGGATGAACGCGCGCAGCGCAGGGAGCTTGGCATCGGCGGCGTCCATGGCCCGTTCGAAATCTTCGACCCGCGACGGGCTGAGATCTGCCTTGGCGAGCGCCGCGCGGACCTTCTCCGGATCGGGCGTTGCGAGATGCCCGCCGATGGAAAAGAGATCGCGCTGGATTTTCTCCAGCTCCTCGTCGAAGAGCCTTGCCGGTTCGGCGGCGCGGGCGACGCCTTCTTGTTCAATGGGATCCGCACTCTCGCGAAGTCCCG
>JBEPVJ010000474.1:0-2725 GCA_041691095.1 Gemmatimonadales bacterium | reverse complement strand
GCCTTCCGCGGCCTGGCGCTGGACCCAGAGCAATGGGGAGAGGATGGTATCCCGGAGGCCGGCTGCCACCGACTGGCTCCAGCGGTCCGGCAGCGCGATCGCGGCGACGGACAGCAGCAGACAAACCAGCAGTAGGAGGGTGTCGCTCCGTGAGGTGGCGCGGCCCGGAGCCCGGATCATGTCAGGAGGTGAGAACGCTCCGATACTTTTCGTAGTCGTCGAGAATGCGGCCGGTGCCCCGCACCACGCAGGTGAGCGGATCTTCGTCGACGTGAATCGGCAACCCGGTTTCCTGCTGCAGCAGCAGATCGAGGCCGCGGATCAGGGCGCCGCCCCCGGTCATGATGATGCCGCGGTCGACGATGTCGCTGGCGAGCTCGGGCGGCGTGATTTCCAGTGCCCGCCGTACCGCATCCACCACCTGCTGAATGGGCTCCTGGATGGCCTCTCGAATCTCGCTCGAGTGCACCCGTACCGTCTTCGGAATGCCGGACACGAGATCGCGGCCCTTCACTTCCATCTCGCGCTCTTCACCGGTGGGATACGCCGAGCCGATTTTGATCTTGATCGCTTCGGCGGTCGGCTCACCGACGAGGAGATTGTAATTCTTGCGCATGAATTGCACGATGGCCTGGTCGAGCTCGTCTCCGCCGGTGCGAATCGAGGTATCCGAGACAATGCCCGACAGCGCGATCACCGCGATTTCAGTGGTGCCGCCGCCGATGTCGATGACCATGTTGCCCGTGGGAGTTTCCACCGGCAGGCCCACGCCGATTGCCGCGGCCATCGGCTCAGCTACCATGAGCACCTGCTTGGCGCCGGCAGTCTCGGCGGAGTCGCGCACGGCGCGGCGCTCCACCTCGGTGATGCCCGATGGAACGCACACGATGACGCGCGGCTTCACGCGAAAGAGATGCTTGTCGATGATGGTCTTGAGGAAGTACCGCAGCATTTTCTCGGTGACGTCGAAATCCGCGATGACGCCGTCCTTCAGCGGGCGAATCGCAATAATGCCTTCCGGCGTGCGGCCGAGCATGCGCTTGGCCTCGAGCCCGATGCCTTTGATTTTTCCGGTGGATCGTTCCAGCGCGACAACCGACGGCTCGTTCAGGACGATGCCCTCACCCTTCACATAAATGAGGGTGTTGGCAGTGCCAAGATCGACAGCGATCTCGTTCGCCGGGAGCAGATTGAGGAATTTCCAGGAAGAAAAGATCGACACGACCGCACCGGGGTGGACTTGTTGCTAACCTAATGGCGGACTTGGACTTCTACAAGCAGGCAAAAGTACTGCCTTAGCCTCCCAGGCCGGTGCTCCCGAACCCTCCCGCACCCCGCCCGGTCTCCGGGAGCGAGTCCACCGTTCGGAATTCAGCCGGTTCGACCCGGGCCACGACCAGCTGGGCAATCCGCATCCCGCGGGTCACCTCGAAGGGCTCCTGCCCCAGGTTTACCAGCGCCACCTTAAGCTCGCCGCGGTAGTCGCTGTCGATCGTGGCAGGCGTGTTGGGGAGCGTTACGCCATGCTTGAGGGCCATGCCGGAGCGGGGCCGAATCTGGATCTCGAAGCCTTCGGGGATAGCCACCGAGAAGCCGGTGGCGAACAATCGCCGCGCGCCAGGCGCCAGCGTCCCGGGCTCCGCGCTGGCGAGGTCGAAGCCAGCGGAACCAGCGGTTGCCCGGGCCGGCAGAGGCAGGTCGGCGCCGTGGGGGAGGCGCTGAATCAGGATCTCGATCATGAGTGGGGACGCTGAGAGGCTACAGCAGGCTCCCCACCTCGACCAACTGCAGCCCGAACGCCTCCGCCACCCCGGGATACACCACCTTGCCCTCGACGACGTTCAGCCCGAGCGCAAGCGCATGATCTTCCTTGCAGGCCTGCTTCCATCCCTTCTTCGCCAGGCGCTGGGCGTAGGTGAGCGTGGCATTGGTCAGAGCCAGGGTCGAGGTGCGCGGCACCCCGCCCGGCATATTGGCCACGGCGTAGTGGAGGATGCCGTCGACGAAGTACGTGGGATTTTCGTGCGTCGTAGGATGGATGGTCTCGACGCAGCCTCCCTGGTCCACCGCCACGTCCACGATCACCGCGCCAGGCTGCATGAGCTTGAGATCGGCGCGGGTTATGAGGTGCGGCGCCTTGGCCCCCGGGAGCAGGACCGCACCGATGACCAGGTCGGCGCGCGCGATGCCCTCCAGGATATTGAAGCGGTTCGAGTAGATGGTCCGCACGTTGGCGGGGAGCACGTCGTCCAGGTACCGCAGCCGGTCCAGCGACACGTCCATGATGATGACGTTGGCGCCCAGACCCGCCGCCATCTTGGCCGAGTTGATGCCTACCACGCCGCCGCCGATGATCACCACCTTGGCCGGCGCCACGCCAGGGACGCCGCCCAGCAGTACCCCGCGCCCACCATAGACCTTCTCCAGGTACTTGGCCCCCTCCTGCACCGCCATCCGCCCGGCGACCTCCGACATCGGCGTCAGCAGCGGCAGCGTGCCGATCGGCGAGGTGACCGTCTCGTAGGCGATCGCGGTGACGCCGCTCTGCAACAGCGCCTCGGTCTGCTCGCGGTCGGGCGCGAGATGGAGATAGGTGAACAGCACCTGGCCGGCGCGCAGCCGCTGGCGCTCGGGCGCGAGTGGCTCCTTCACCTTCACGATCAGCTCGGCGTCGCGGAAGATCTCCTCGGCCGTCGGCACGATGCGCCCGCCGGCGGCGAGGTAG
>JBEPVJ010000473.1:0-2731 GCA_041691095.1 Gemmatimonadales bacterium | reverse complement strand
ACGCCCGCGGACGCTGTCGCCGAGGATCGAGCCGGGATCCACCAACGTGCCGGTCCCCGCGACCAGCCAACCATCGGGCACCGTCAACGTGACGTCGAAGTCGGCCAGCTCCTGATAAAACTCCGCCGTGCCACGATAGAGATCGCTGCGCCATCTCGCCAGATCATCGAAGACGGCGATCTGGGGATACCAGTAGGCAATCACGTACTCGAGCCCGTCGGTCGATCGCCCCGAGCGAGGCGGGCCCAGCGGCACGATGAAGGAATACCTGAAGCCGAGCGATACCGTATCGCCAGGCAGCAGCGGTGTGGTCGGCGCGATACGCATCGCGGTTGAATAGAGCTGATAGCCGCCCTTCTCTTCGTCCTCGGTCAGCAGCTTGATCACCCGGCCATTGAGCGTCACCTCTTTGAGCTCGAAGCCTCCGGTGATCGGGACTTCCTGATTGCGAATCCCGCCGGGGGCGAAGAGGTTCTGGGCGAGGTGCATGTAGATCGATCCCAGAGTATCTGGCGAGCGATTGATATAGAGGATCTGCGCGGCCCCGTTGAGCCGCTTGGCGGCGGTGTCGAGCTCCGCGTTCAGGCGATAGCTGATCGATGGGGTCCAGTAGTTGGGGCCGGGAACGCCGGAGCGGGTGCGGGTCCCGCGTGTGAGTCCTTTGGTCAACCAGCGGGGCTCGGGCAGCGGCGGCGGGACGGGCCTGGTCCAGGAGGCCGGCAACCTGGGCGATACGGACGTCTGGGCGGCAAGCGAGTTACCCGGAGCACCCCAGGTGAGGGCCAGCACCAGGCCGGCGAGGCAGTATCGGCTGGGTTCCATGAACGACCGGCCTTCCGCGAGTCCCCCGAGTAACTTCCCTGAACGCTTCAGGGTACCACCGGTCGCGGGTATTCGTCAAGCTCACCGCCAGGTATCCAGGTCGGTCAGCGCGGCGGCGCCGCCCTGCGCTGCGATCGCAACGCCGGACCCACTGGCCCGGCCTCCCGAGCCGCATCGCGGGGCGACCCACCCCAGAAACTGTTCCATGCGCGCCGCAGCTGCAATCCCGACCGGAAGCCCGCGACCTCCGCGGCGCGCGTGACACTCGCGCCGCATTCGAGCGACTGACGCGCGCGCTCGAGCCGGATGGACCGCAGATAGTGCAGCGGAGAGACACCGGCGTGGTCGATGAACAGCCGCAGCAGGTGGCGCTCGGTGGCGTGACCGACGGCGGCCAGCGTGGTCATGTCCCAATCGCGCTCCGGCTTGGTGATGATCGCATCCTGCACCCGGTGCACCGCGGCGTGGAGGTGGCGGCGATGCACCAGGAAGGGGGACAGCTCCGGATCGCGCGAGGTACGCCGCAGATACACCACCATGTCCTCCGCAACGCTGGCCGCGAGCGCCTCACCGCACTCGTCGGCGATCAGGTGCAGCGCGAGATCGATGCCCGCGGTGATGCCGGCACTCGACGCGACCGGCCCATCCACCACGAACACCCGGTTGTCGATCACCTGGGCTTGCGGCGCCAGCGTGCGGAGCATCTGCAACAGCTCGTGGTGGGTGGTACAGCGCCGCCCGTCGCACAGCCCGGCCCGCGCCGCCAGGAGCGCGCCCGAGCAGATCGCGACCACGCGATGCGAGCCGCCCGCCTCGAGCAGTGGTGCGAGGATCCGCTGCTGGAGCCATTGCGCAATACCTTCGATTGCCGCGGTGACCTTCCCTAGATGAGCGCTCGGCTGGCCGACCAGCACCACCCAGGTCGGCGCGCTCAGCCGCCCCGGCAACGGCTCCAGACCCGCCAGCCCAAGACCGACCGAGGTCGATACCGCGGCCACCGGCCCCGCGAAGCGGAGCCGAAATCGTGGCGGCAGACCGCGCATCTGGCGATGCAGATTGGCCAGACGGAATGCTTCTGCCGGACCGGCAATGTCGAGCAGCAGCGAGTGCGGCGCGACGACGAACAGGGCATCGATGAGCTGGCGGCGTGCGATCAATTCAGGACATTCCTCCTGATCGAAGGATAGCCCGCCTCCATCTTCCACGTAATACGCCGCAAGGCCAATGTCCGAAAGTGATCTAAAGCTGTCCACCCACGGCCCGGACAACGACCGGCCGACCCGGTAGCTTCGCGGATCGTCGGCAATTCCCACCGTGCCAGGAAGAGGCCATCCATGCTGAGCAATCGATCACCCCGAGGTGTCCAGCCGTCAGCATGGGCGCCGCTACTTCTCGCTGCGGCCCTCTCCGCGTGGGGTCCGTCGCCAACCGCCCGGGCCCAAGCGGTTGCCCAGCAGGCCCGCCCCGAGGCCGCGCGGAGCGTAGACTCCACCATCAGGCCAGGCGATGACTTCTTTGCCTACGCCAACGGCGGCTGGCTCAAAGCCACGGAGATTCCGGCGGGCAAGGTCCGCTGGACCGCCCGCAACGACATCGACGAATTAACCCGCCAGCGGATCGTCAAGCTGCTGAATGATGCCGGGAGCGCACCGGCTGGATCGGCCGCGCGCAAACTGGCCGACTTCAACGCCGCCTACCTGGACGAGAGTGTCATCGAGGCCAGAGGGCTCACCCCGCTCAAGTCCATGCTCGACAGTATCGATCGGGTGCAGGACAAGGCGACGCTAATACGGCTGCTCGGTAGCGACGTGCGCGCCGATGTCGACCCGCTGAACTGGGGGGTCTTCCGGTCGTCGCACCTCCTGGGCTTGTCGGTGGAGCCGAGCATTAATGGCGAGAAGACCTATGT
>JBEPVJ010000472.1:0-2735 GCA_041691095.1 Gemmatimonadales bacterium | reverse complement strand
ACCGGACCCTTAACGACATCCTGGACCTCGAGCGCGAAGACATCGACAAGGTCCCCGACATGACGCCTACCGCCGCCGACGAGCTGATGGCGTTCCTCGCCGACCTCACGGCCGAGGATTCCGGGGAGGACGAGAAGCCGGCTTCATGAGCGGCGTGCTGGGATTGCTCGGCCTCGGGATCCGGGGCGGGAATGTCGTGGTCGGAGTCGACGCAGTGCGGCGCAGCTTGCAGTCCCGCGAGTGCCGCTGCATCGTCGTCGCAAAGGATGCCAGCCAGCGGGCCAGGGAAAAAGTCGTGCGCCTCGCTACCGCGCTCGGCGTACCGCAGGTGGAAGGGCCGGACGCCGCGCTACTGGGCGCCCGTCTGGGAAAGCCGCCGGTGATGGTGGCCGGGGTTAGAGATGCCGCACTCGCGGACGGAATCGTCCGGGCCGGGGCGGCTGGGCAGGGTTGACGGAGGATTGAGTGGTCAAGACGAAAGTGCAGGATCTCGCAGGCGAGCTGGGCGTGCCGACGGAGCAGCTGATGACGCTGCTCAAGGAAATGCACGTGCAGGCGCGCGGGCCGCAGTCGTCGCTCGACGACGATCAGGTCGCCGCGCTTCGAGTTCGCTGGGAGCGTGAAAAGCGGAAGAAGGCGCCGGAGCCGGCCAAGAAGCCCAAGCGAAAGGTCGCCAAGGCAGCCACCGAAGAGCCGGTGGCCGCACCCGTGGACACCAGCGCCAAGCCGTCGAAGCGCCGGCGCACCGCCGCCGAGGTGGCGGAGGTCGAGGCCGTGCTCGAAGCCGAGCGCCAGGCCGAGGCCGCGGCCACCGCGGCCTTCGAGCTGCAGCGTCCGGCCTTCGAAAAGATCGAGCTTCCCGAGCTCAGTGGGCAGCCCATGCCCACGATCGAAGAGCGGGCCCGCGCCCTCTTCAAGGATCTCCCGCCGCTACCGGCCGAGCCCGAGCCCGCCGTCGAGGCGGTGGAGGAGGCGCCGGTCGAAGCGCCTCCGCGGATCGAGCGGGTTACGCCGCCTCCCCGCATGGCCCCGGTGTCCGAGGGCCCCACGGTCGTGCACCGGGCGCCTTTCATTCCCCCGCGGGTGCCGCGTCCGGCCCCCGGCGGAGACCAGCGCGGCCAGCAGCAGGGCCGCGGCGGTCCGCGTCCCGTCTTCAGCAGCAGCCCCGGCGCAGGTGGCGCCCCGGCTCGGCCGGGCAGCCGCCCCGGTGGTCGGCCCGATGGCCCCAACCGTTCCGGCCCTCCCAATCGGCCCGGCGGCCCGCCGAATCGCTCGAGCGGTCCCGGTGGCCCGCCCAATCGTTTCGGGCCCCCCGCCCCCGGCGCGCCGCCGGTGCGGACGTTCGGTCCCGATGCAAAACCGGCCGGAAGTGGAGACCGGAAGAAGGGCAAGAAGAGCCGGAAAAACTATGTCGATCAGGATGCGGTCCAGGCGAACATCCTGAAGACGCTGCAGGGCATGAAGGGTGGCGTCAGAGGAAAGCGCAGGTCGGACGAGCCGAGCTATCGCGATTTGATCGCCAGCCGTACCGCGGAAGAGCGGGAGCGGGAAAAGACCCGCATCCGGGTCAACGAATTCATCTCCGTGGCCGAGCTGGCCGAGCAGATGAAGATTCCCGGCAATCAGATCGTCCAGTTTGCCTTCAAGGAGCTGGGCCTGATGGTGACGGTCAACCAGCGCCTCGACTTCGACCAGATCGAGCTCATCGCATCCGAGTTCGGCTTCCAGGCGGTGCGGGAGGACGAGTACGCCGCCGAGCTGACCGCGGCGCCGATCGAGGACAAGGCCGAAGATCTGACTCCGCGTCCCCCCATCGTCACCATCATGGGCCACGTCGACCACGGCAAGACCTCGCTGCTCGACTACATCCGCAAGGCCAACGTCGTCGCCGGCGAGGCGGGCGGTATTACCCAGCACATCGGCGCCTACCACGTGTCGCTGCCGGGGAGCAAGCAGATCACCTTCCTCGACACGCCGGGCCACGAAGCATTCACGGCCATGCGCGCCCGTGGGGCGCAGGTCACCGATCTGGTGGTCCTGGTCATTGCGGCGGACGACCAGGTCATGCCCCAGACGGTGGAAGCGATCAGCCACGCCCGCAATGCCGGCGTGCCGCTCGTCGTCGCCATCAACAAGGTCGACCTTCCCTCGGCCAATGTCGCCA
Organism: Gemmatimonadales bacterium; assembly: GCA_041691095.1. Lineage (GTDB taxonomy): Bacteria > Gemmatimonadota > Gemmatimonadetes > Gemmatimonadales > GWC2-71-9 > JABFSM01. The sequence continues at coordinate 571 of JBEPVJ010000472.1, read as the reverse complement.
AGGTCAAGCAGGATCTGCTCCAGCACAACGTCGTGCTGGAGGAATTTGGCGGGAACATTCTCTCAACCCAGATTTCCGCCAAGAAGGGCACCGGGGTCGATGAGCTGCTGGAGAAGATTCTCCTGCAGGCCGAGCTGCTCGACCTCAAGGCCAACGCGGACGGTCCCTGTCACGGCACCGTGCTTGAGGCCACGCTCGATCCGGGCAAGGGGCCACTGGCCACGGTGCTGGTGCAGCGCGGCACGCTGCATCTGGGAGACAACTTCATCTGCGGCAAGTTCTCCGGTCGGGTTCGCGCCATGAGCGACGAGCGCGGCAAGACGGTCAAGGAAGTCGGTCCCTCGTTGCCGGTGCAGATTCTCGGCTTTGAAGGCGTGCCCGCTGCGGGAGATACCTTCCTGGTCGTCGCGGATGCGAACGAGGCCCGCGAAATCGCGCAGAAGCGCCAGCGGCTGGAGCGCGAGGCGCAGAACCGGCGCGGCGCGCGGAGCGGTACGCTGGAAGACTTCAGCCGGGCCCTCAAGGAGGGCCAGGTTACCCAGCTCAAGATCATCATCAAGGCAGACCAGGG
>JBEPVJ010000471.1:0-2738 GCA_041691095.1 Gemmatimonadales bacterium | reverse complement strand
CGCGCGCTGATCGCCGATCCAAATCTGCCCCGCCTCTCACAGGAGGGGCAGGCCCGCCGGCTGTCGGCGCACGAACTGCCGGCACTCGACCGGCCGCTCCGATTTTCGGTAACTCGCGGTGGAGAAGCTCCGCTGCGTGCCGATTCGCTCGAGGAGCTGGCGACGATGCTCCGGAGTGCGCCGGTCAAGGCCAGGCCCCACCGGGGCCGGCATTCCAATCCTCGCCGCGGAGGGCGCAGGCGATGACGATCACCTTGCCCGACCGGATTCCGCTCGATGCGATCCGCGAGGCACGGGAGCGGATCAAGGATTCCGCGGTCCGCACGCCGCTGGTTCGGCTGCCGTTTGATGGGCCACGCGAGATCTGGCTCAAGCTGGAGACGCTACAGCCGGTCGGATCATTCAAGATCCGCGGCGCCCGAAATGCCATCGGCACCTTGTCGGCGCAGGAGCTGTCCAGGGGCATCTACACCGCGAGCGCGGGAAACATGGCGCTAGGCCTCGCCTGGTGCGCCCGGGTTCGGAACATTCCTTTCACGGCCGTCGTGCCGGACCACGCCCCTGAGGCCAAGCTTGCCGCCCTCGACCGGCTGGGCGCCCGGATCCTGCCGGTTCCGTTCCAGCGGTGGTGGCGGATCCTGCTGGAGCGGGAGTACGCAGGCATGGAGGGGCGGTTCATTCACCCGGTGTCGGATGTGGCGGTCATGGCCGGCAACGCCACCATCGGCATGGAAATCCTGGAGGATCTGCCCCACGTCGAGAAGGTGCTGGTGCCCTATGGCGGGGGCGGGCTGGCGGCGGGCATCGCGAGCGCCCTCAAGTTCCTGGGGCCGGGCGCGCGGGTTATCGCCTGCGAGGTGGAGACCGCTGCCCCGCTCACGGCCTCGCTCGCGGCCGGAGAGCCACAGCAAATTTCCTACCAGTCCAGCTTTGTGGACGGCATCGGCGCGGCCGGACTCCTGCCGGAAATGTGGCCGATGGTGCGGGGCCTGATCTCGGGGGCCGCCGTGGTGTCGCTTGAGGAAACGGCGGACGCCATTCGCACGCTGGTCCAGCGGGCGCGCATTGTGGCCGAGGGCGCCGGCGCCGTTCCGGTGGCGACGGCGCTGTCCGGGAAGGCGGGCGGCGGCACGATCTGCTGCGTGGTATCCGGCGGCAATATCGATCCTTCGCGCCTGGCGGCAATTCTCACCAAGGCGCCCGACTGCCTCGGTCCGGCACACTGATCAGCGGGCCGGACCGTCGGGCTGGGGTCGCCCCGCCGGCTTCCAAACCGGACTTGCCCCATCGGCCAGGAGCCGTACCGCCCGCGCTGCGGCCTCGATAACCCGCGCCATGTGCACGGCGTCGATGCGCGAGGCGTCGTCGGTGGCCTGGTGGTAGTCGGCGTGGAGGTTGAAGCTCGAGAGCGTATGCGCCACTACCCCTCGGAGCGCCAGCGCATAGTTGTCGCTTCGCTGGAAGAATTGCTGGTCGGGCCGGGGGTCCGCCACCAGCGGGATGCCCGCCGCCGCAAGCATGTCTCCCATGGTCGACCTCTCATATCCAGTGAGCCACGCCTTTCCCGGGCCTCCGGCCAGTGAATCGGGCCGCCCGATCATTTCGATTTCGAGGTTGGCCGTCATCGAGGCGAGCGGCAAAACAGGGTGCTGGACATACCAGCGGGCGCCGAAGAGTCCGAGCTCCTCACCGGTCATGGCGGCGAACAGGACGGTGCGTCGCGGCGGGGTGCCGGCGCGCAGGGTGCGGGCAATTTCGAGCGTCGCCACGACGCCCGACGCGTCGTCATCGGCGCCGTTGCAAATGCTGTCGGCCCCGGCGGCCTGACAAGGGCTGCCCGGGTCCCCGGCAGCGCCGATGTGATCGTAATGCGCGTCCACCAGGATGTGCTGGTCACCGACCGAAGCATCAACCCCGCGGATTCGTCCAAGCACGTTCACGGCCCAGACGCGCCGGTCAGCGGGAATGCGGTCCAGCGCAGCCCAATTCGGGGAGAGGCGGAGTCGGGTGCGGCCGGTCGAATCCGTCTCCCGATAGAGCGCCACGCGCTGGAAATACCCGCTGTCGCCCGCGGGTTCCAGACCCAGGCGCTGCATCTCCCGGGCGATAAGCGCCGCCGCTGCGGTGGCGCCCGGGGATCCGGTCAGCCGTCCCCGCAGCGAGTCGTCGGACAGCTGACGGAGCAGCGTCATGACGTCGGCGGGCGTGACGGCCGGCGCCGAGCGGGTTGGTGCGACGGCGGAGGGATGACTTCCGGTGCACGCCGTGAGCAGCAGCAAGGCTGGGAGCAGGGTTCTATTCGGCATTGGCTTCCGCTGGACCGCGCGTCGGTGAAAGCAGATCGCCCGTGATGTCCGAAAGCCTTGGCGCGCCCGCCAGTGCCATGGCGAGGTCCAACTCGGCGATGAGGAGCTCGAGGACCCGGCGTGCTCCGGCCTCGCCCTCCGCCGCCAGGCCCCAGAGCACCGGACGCCCTACCATGACCGCTCTGGCGCCGAGGGCCAGCGCCTTCAAAATGTCGGTGCCGCGGCGGATACCCCCGTCCATCATGACGGTGATGCGATCTCCTACCGCTCCGGCGATGTCGGGGAGGGCGCGGAGACTCGCAATGGCAGTGTCGAGCTGGCGGCCGCCATGATTGCTCACGACCACACCGGCGGCGCCGTGATCAGCGGCGCGTTTCGCGTCGTCCGCGCGGACCAACCCCTTTACCACGAGGGGCAGGCCGGCCAGCTGAC
>JBEPVJ010000470.1:0-2743 GCA_041691095.1 Gemmatimonadales bacterium | reverse complement strand
CCGCCCGCCCCCCCCGCCGCGCGGGCGCGGGCCGCGGAGCTCGAGCGGCTCGGACTCAAGGTGGAAGCACGCTTCGAGCTGGACCGCCTCTCGCGTGACGCCGAGGCCGCTCCGACGACCATTCCCGCGACGGCAGTGGCACTCTTCCAGCTGGGATACACCGCACGCGCCTACAAGCTGGCTCTCCGGAGCGGCGACACCGCGCTGGCACGCCTGGCGTTCCCGATTCCCCGGCGGGCCGACCTCTTCGATGAGGCGCGCCTCGCAGGCGTGGATCCCTTGCTGGCCGCATCGATCATCCGGCAGGAGTCGGGTTTCGATCCGCAGGCGCGCTCCGGCGCGGATGCGCGCGGGCTCATGCAGGTCGTGCCCAGTGTCGGCGCCGCGTTTGCGCGGACCGACGGCCTCAAGGACTGGGACGTCACGCTGCTGTATCAGCCCGAGATCAATGTGCACTTCGGGCTCACCCACCTCGCCGGCTCGCTGCGGCGCTCGCCCTTCCTGGTGCATGCGTTGGCCGCCTACAACGCCGGCACCCGAGCCGCCGACGAATGGCTGGCGCTTCCTGGCGTGAAGGGCGACCCCGAGCTCTTCATCGAGCGCATTCAGTTTGCCGAGACCCGGGACTACGTCAAGCGGATTCTCAAGAACCTCGCCACGTATCGCGCGCTGTATCCCGTGACGCCGTGACCGCCGCCACACACGATCCCTATCGCGCGCTCCGGCAGCCGGGATTTCGCCGCTACCTGACCGGCAACCTGGTCGGCACCATCGGATTCCAGATGCAGGGGGTCGCGGTGGGATGGGAGCTCTACGAGCGGACCCACTCGGCGTTTGCGCTGGGGCTGGTCGGGCTGGTCCAGGTGGTGCCGATCATCCTGCTTTTCCTGCCGGTGGGCCACCTGGTGGACCGCTACGACCGGAAGAAGGTGCTGATGGCGGCGCTGCTGGGGCTGGCACTGGCTTCGGCCGGCCTCGCGGTGGTGTCGTTAACCCGCGCGCCGGTGCCGCTCTTTTACGCCTTTCTCTTCCTGAGCGGCACCGCGCGGGCCTTGCTGGGCCCGGCCAAGAGCGCCCTCCTTCCGGAAATCGTCCGGGTGGACGCCTTCCAGAGCGCGGTGGCGTGGAACAGCGGCGGCTGGCAGATGGCGGAGGTCCTCGGGCCGGCCATCGGAGGCGCGGTGCTCGCGGCTACCCGCTCGCCGGCGCTGATCTACCTCACTCACGCCGCGCTGGCCCTGGCGTTCGTCGTGCTGGTCGCGGGCGTGCAGACCTTCGGCGAGCGCCGGCCCCAGGTCGTCGCGTCGCTGGACTCCCTGCTCGAAGGCGCGCGTTATGTCTGGCGCTCCCGCATCCTTCTCGCGGCCATCACCCTCGATCTCTTCGCGGTGCTGTTCGGCGGCGCCGTGGCGCTGCTGCCGGTGTACGCCAAGGACATCCTGCAGGTGGGTCCCGCCGGGCTGGGCGGGCTGCTCGCCGCGCAGGCCATTGGGGCGGTCACCACGACGCTGATCCTGGCGCACCTGCCCCCCTTCAAGCGGGCCGGCCCGGCGCTGCTGCGGGCGGTGGTGCTGTTCGGCATCGCGACCATCGGGTTCGGTCTCTCGCGATTCTATCCCCTGTCGCTCCTCGCGCTTGCGGTGGCGGGCGCGGCGGACAGCGTCAGCGTCGTCATCCGGATGACCCTGGCCCAGCTCGGCACGCCCAACGAGCTGCGCGGCCGGGTGTCGGCGGTGAATTCATTGTTCATCGGCACCTCGAACCAGCTGGGCGACTTCGAGTCGGGTGCCGTAGCGGGATTGTTCGGGCCGGTGATCTCGGTGGTGGCCGGGGGGATCGGTACACTGATCGTGGTGGTGCTGGTGGCAATCCGTTGGCCGGAAGTGCGGCGCATGGGACGCCTGGAAGAAACCCTTCCCCCGCAACCGACCTGACCTCATGAAAACTGGCACCGTACCGCACATCCCCGTACAATCCGGCTTATGAGAAGAACCCCCACCGCACGTCGTCTCCGCCTGCCGCTGATCATCGTGCTGGTCACGCTCGCCATTGCACCCGTGGCGGTGGCCGCGCAGCGGGCCACCATCGGCCCGACGGACCAGAACGGACGAACCCAGATTCCCGCGTGGGCATTCTGGCTGCAGCAATCGTGGGCCTCGGCCGAGCTGCTGGCCCTGCTCTTCGCCGCTTACCAGCTCTGGGCCCGCCGGCGGGAGCGCCGCAGTGCCGAGGCGGAAGCGGCGGTCGTTGCGCTGAAAGCCGCCAACTATCAGGCGTGGGCGGTGGTGAACAGCGCCCAGGGCAAGGGTGGCAGCGGAGGCCGTATTGACGCGCTGCAGGATCTCAATCAGCGCGGGGTTTCTCTGGCGGGCGTGCGGGTCGACGGCGCCTGGCTCGAAGGCATCGTGCTGGCCGGCGCCCGCCTGAGCTACGCCAGCCTACGGGAATCGAACCTGAAGGGAGCGAGCCTGGCGGGCGCCAACCTCGAAGGGGCGGATCTCACCGGGATCAACCTGACCGGCGCCAATCTTGGCGAGGCTTTCCTCAAGGGAGCCAACCTCACCGGCGCCCTGCTGGGCGCGGCCGACCTGCGCGGCGCCGACCTCTCCGACCTGCGGGGCTGGGACGCGATCGGGACCGCCACCTATCTGCAGATCGACGGTATCCGCCGCGCCCCGGAAGGCTTCCGGAAGTGGGCCCTCGAGCACGGCGCGGTCGAAGGCGAAGGGCGCCACGACTCCCT
>JBEPVJ010000469.1:0-2747 GCA_041691095.1 Gemmatimonadales bacterium | reverse complement strand
GGCCGAAAGTATCGGCCGCAGAACATGCGATCGTAAATATTTCCGGGGCTTCAGAGGCGATCAACTACTGCGAATCGTGAGGGATGAGCCGTGCCTGCGTTTCGACCCCCAATGTGGGTCGTGAGGCTGGAGGAGGCAAACACCGCCGCGACTGGCCCTGTGATTTCCGGAAAAGTGGTATGATCGAGCCGATGCCCGGTTTAGGCCGGCCTCGACGGCGGGGCCCGCGTGTCTCGGAGCTACTCGGCTTGCAGCGTCGCGGCCGGATCCACCGATGCTGCCCGGCGCGCCGGCAACCAACTCGCCAGCAGCGCCACCGTAACGAGCACCATCGCAGCCGTGGCAAAGGTCACCACATCACCGCGCGCCACGCCGAACAGCAGGGCGGCTAGGAAGCGGGTCAGCAGCTCTGCGGCGCCGAGCCCCAGTATCACCCCGAAGGCAGTGAGCCCAAGTGCCTGTCGCGCCACCATGCGGCGAACATCGAGCGGTCTGGCGCCCAGGGCGATCCGCACCGCGATCTCCCGGCGGCGCAGTGCCACCATGTGTGCGATGACGGCATAGATCCCGATTGCTCCCAGCAGCAGCGCGGCCAGCGACGCGATGCCAAGGAGCTGGAGCGTGAATGACGTCCGCGCGGCCGAATGCGCAACAACCTCCCCCATGGTGCGGGCGTGGTAGAGCGGGAGGTCGGGGGCGAGCTTGCGCAGCGTCAGCTCCACCGGCCCCGCCAGAACGTGAGGATCGCCAGTCGTGCGGGCGACGAAGGCCAGCTCGCGCGGGGTGAAGCGCTCCAGGCCCGCGTTGCCGCTGGAGTCGGCGACACCGGGCGCGATCATCAGGGGGAGGTATACCATCTGGTCCGGCTTTTGGTCCAATCCGGTGCCCTGCACATCTCCGGTGACTGCAACCACGGTGAACTCAGGCCCTCCCGGCGCAAAATGCATCTGCTTGCCCAGTGCCGACTCACCCTTCCAATACCGCTCGGCGAAGGCGCGGGTGACGATAACCTCGAGTGCTGCGCGCTGACCGTCGGGCCGCTCGAAGGTCCGGCCCGAGAGGAGCGGAATCCCCATGGCCTCGAAGTACCTGGGAGATGCAAAGTTGAGCTGGTGAATGACGGGGAGCGCGGCCATGGCCATGGAACGGCCCGACACGAAAACGGCTGTGTCGCGCCGGGCCTCGTCGTCCAGAGGCAACTTGGCGACGGCCCCCGCCGCGCTGACTCCGGGTAGCGCGGCAAGGTCGTCGAGCGCCGAGACCACTGCGCGTGCGGCATCTCCTGCGGTGGGGTAAGCCGCCCGCGGCAGCGCAACCCGCAGCGTATACGCGGACTGCGCGTCGAATCCCGGACGGACCGAGCGGAGATTCTGCCAGCTTCGGCCCATCAATCCCGCTCCGGTCACCAGCACCAGCGCCAGCGCCATTTGAATCACGACAAGCGCTCGCTGGGCCCGGTGCCGGTCCCGCCCCGGCGTCATGGCTCGGCCCGACTGACTCAACACCGACATCAGCCCGGTTCGGCCGGCGCGGAACGCGGGGAATATTCCGACCAGCAAGGCCGCCAGCAGCGTGGTACCCGCGGCGGCCGCCAGTACCGCGCCGTTTATTCCCACCTCGGCGAGCCGCGGAATACTTACGCCGGTTTCGAGGGACTGGAGCAGCGCGATTCCCGCGGCGGCCAGGCCGAGCCCCAGTATTCCTCCGGCACCCGCGAGGAGCAATCCCTCGAACAGGACGCTCCGGCTCAACGCTCCGCGGCCGGCACCTAGCGCGAGTCGCACCGCGGTGTCATGACTGCGACCGGCGGCGCGAACCAGGAAGAGGTTGGCCACATTGGCGCAGGCCATCAACAGCAGTGCCGCCGCGGCGCCAAGCACAACCCATAACACGCGGCCGATGTCGCCCACCACGGTGTCCCGCACCGGGCGCACCACGGTGCGCATTTTCGTGGCGGCAATGGCGCCGGCCGTAAGCCGGCCGGGAAATGCCTCGGGCACTGTGAGCAGGAGCGCCTGCAGATCGCGCTGGGCCGCTTCAGGCGTGATGCCGTCGCGCAGCCGCGCGATGCCCCGATACGAGAAGACCGCGGAGTTGGTCCGGGCCGGGTCGATGTCTGCGGGAAGCCAGAGCCGAGTGCGTGCGTCGGGAAAGGCGAAACTCGCCGGCATGACGCCGATGACCTGGTGCTCCACTCCATCGATCCGAACGGCCCGGCCCACGATGGCCGGGTCGGACCCGAAACGGGTAGTCCAGAGCCGCTGACCCACGAGCGCGACTGGAGCATGGCCCGGCCGGTCCTCGGCGTCGGAGAACACCCTGCCGAGCAGTGGGACCACGCCCAGCACCTGGAACGCGCTCGCGGTGGTTTGTGCGGCGGTCACGCGCTCACCAGGTGCCCCACCGGCCGCGCCGAGGTTCACTGCGGTGGTCTGGTAGGCGCCCACCGCCGTGAATACGTGGTTGGCGCGCCGGTAGTGGAGATAGGTCGCATCGGATTGATCGACCCGCAGAAGCCCCGACACTTCGAGTGTGTGGGAGAGATCCATCAGCCGCTCCGGCCGGGGGAACGGCAGCGGCTGGAGCATCACCCCGTATACCAGGCTGAACACGGCCGTCGTGGCCCCGATGCCCAGCCCGAAAGTCAGCACGGCCGCGGCGCTGAACAGCGGGCTACGGATTAGGCCGCGCAGCGCGTAGCGAACATCCCGGGTCAGCTGATCGAACCAGCGCGGACGACGGGAATC
>JBEPVJ010000468.1:0-2748 GCA_041691095.1 Gemmatimonadales bacterium | reverse complement strand
CGCCAGGTACGCCACGCCAGCATCGAAGTGCGAAGGCTCGATGATGCTCATCTTGGTGAACTTGCCCAGTCCCGGCGGCGTGACATTCTGCCAGGTGGCGCCGGCGTCGCGCGACAGGTGGAGCAGGCCGTCGTCCGAGCCGGCCCATAACACGCCCGGCGTCACGGGAGATTCCGCGAAAGTGAACACCGTGGCGTACCACTCGGTTCCGGTCATGTCGAGGGTGATCGGCCCCCCGGACGGACCCATCGTGGCGGTGTCGTGGACCGTGAGATCGGGACTGATCGCCTTCCAGGACTTCCCCTCGTCGGTGGTCAGGAACACCTTCTGCGCCGTGACGTAGAGCCGCTTGGGATCGTGGGGCGAGTAGATGATGGGAAAGGTCCAGGCGAAGCGGTACGGCACATCCTTCACCGCCAGGCCGTCCCAATTGTTCATGCCGAGGGAAATGTCCTGGGTCTGCTTGGTGCGCTCGTCGTACCGGGTGACGGTGCCCATGTAGCTCGAGCCGATCACGATGTTGGGATCGGCGGGGTTCACCGCGATATACCCGCTCTCTCCGCCGCCCACCGGCCAGAAATCCCGCAGGCCGATGGCGCCGTTATCGGAACGGCTCGCGATCGACACCGACGAATTATCCTGCTGTGAGCCGAAGATCCGGTAGGGAAACTGGTTGTCGGTGGTGACGTGGTAGAACTGCGCGGTGGCCTGGGTGTAGACGCTGGACCAGCTGGCGCCGGCATCGAAGCTGATCTGGGCTCCGCCGTCGTTGCCGTTGATCATGCGGCGGGGATCCTTGGGATCGATCCACATGATGTGGGTGTCGCCATGCGGCACGCCTACCACGCGAAAGCTGCGGCCGCCGTCGATGGAGCGCATGACACTCAGGTTCATTACGTAGACGGTGTTCGGATCGACCGGATCGGCGGTGAGCAGCGAGTAGTACCAGGCGCGCACCCGGAACTCCTGATCCGAATTGGTGCGGGTCCAGGTCCGACCGCCGTTGTCGGACCGGAAGATCCCGCCGGCGCTGTCGGGTGCCTCCACGCTGGCGTAAAGTCGCTGGGTCATGCTCGGCGAAATGGCGATCCCGATTCGCCCCAGCCGAGTCGCGGGAAGGCCTTGATTCCCGGAGAGCTCGGTCCAGCTGTCGCCGCCGTCGGTCGACTTCCAGAGCCCGCTCTTCCCCGCCCCGGCATCCAGGCCCCAGGGAGAGCGCCGGGCCCGCCACATCGCCGCGTAAAGGATGCGAGGATTCGAGGGATCCATCGCCAGATCGGCGGCGCCGGTATTCTCGTCGAGGTACAGGATCTTCTTCCAGCTCTTGCCGCCGTCGGATGTGCGGAACACCCCGCGCATCGAGTTCGGCCCGAAGGCGTGACCCATCGCCGCGACGTAGGCAATGTCCGGGTTGTTCGGATCGACCTTGATCACGCCGATGTGTCGAGTGTCTTCGAGGCCGACGTGCTGCCAGCTGTCCCCTCCATCGGTCGAGCGCCACACCCCATCTCCGTGGGTGAGGTCCTCGCGCCAATCGGTTTCTCCGGTGCCGACCCAGATCACGTTGGGATCGCTGGGAGCCAGTGCGATCGCCCCGACCGAGGCGATCGTCGCCTTGCCGTCGGTGAGGCTGAACCAGGTCTGGCCTCCGTTGATGGTCTTCCAGACCCCGCCGTCCACGGCGCCGAAGTAAAACGTCTCCCGGTGGACCGGGTCTCCGGTGACGGCCACCGCGCGTCCTCCCCGGAACGGACCGGCGGAGCGCCAGGTCATTCCCCGGAGCGCCGGATCGTAGCTGAGCCGCGCGCTGTCGGGTTGGGCGGTGGAGGCGACTCTCGATTGCGCGGACAGGGAGGCGATCGGAAGACCGAGGAACAGGAGCGCCGCGGCCAGGGCGCAGGAGGTGGAACGATGCATGGACAACTCCGGGATAGGACGGGACGATATGGGCCCTGCTGGATTTGAACCAGCGACCGACGGATTATGAGTCCGCTGCTCTAACCAGCCTGAGCTAAGGGCCCGGCGTTACTGGTCAACAACTTAGCGATCTGGTCCGCACCCCGCGAATCCTCACTGTGGGACTTACTGTGGGGCTCGCCACCGGAAAGCAGAATCCCGGCCAGGGCGACGGCATTCTCTCCCCGATCCCGCTGCCGAGTGTAGCGCCGTGTCATGCCCGCAGGGGAGTACTCTTGTTCCAGCTTATCCGGCGGGAGTCCAGCGGAATTGCGATGAGGGTTTCCCCTCGCCATGGGAGCATCAGCGGGGGTAGCATGCCCCACGGTAGCGCTCTCAGGGCGCCCAGCGGCAATGCGTCCGAGCGAGCCCTGTCGGCGTCGATAGTTCAACGCACCGCAATCCTCCACCACGAAAATCCGAAGCGCCGCGCCTGACTGTTCTGAATGGGACTGACCACCGCCAAGCCTCCATCGCTGAGGAACGTGACTGGCAAATATTCGCCGGCCGTATCTCGCATCGGCGGATCATCCGCACGCGTGGTTTGGCCCCAGCTGTCGGGCCGGAACGACCGTGCTTCGATCACTCGCGGCGGCAGATCCCCGTCGCTGACCTTCATCCACCCCACGTGGGCCTGCAGGGTCTCACCGCGACCAGAGAACCACGTCGCCGCCAGTTCACCTCGACCGCGCGCGATGAGATACGGGTAGTAGAGAATGTCGACGCTGTGGGCCACGCGCCAGGTGATCCACGTCGAGCCTTGATCCATCGAGCGCGCGAGCCACAGTCCTT
>JBEPVJ010000467.1:0-2751 GCA_041691095.1 Gemmatimonadales bacterium | reverse complement strand
CGCGCGCAGCTCGCAGGAACAGCTGGTGAGCGCGCGGGAGATCCTCCAGGCCAGCGAAGGCACCGCCAACCAGGCCGTCCGCGCCTACGACATCGCGGAGATCCGCTACCGCGAGGGAATCTCGACCCACACCGAGCTCCTGGATTCTCGGCTGGCCCTCGAGCAGGCCAGGGCCAATCGGGTCCAGGCGGCACGAGACGCGCTGGTCGCGCGGGTGCGCATGGCGCTCATCGCCCGGCTGCCGCTCGCCGGCACCGGCAGCTCCGCGACAACTTCCCCGTCGACGGCAACTCGCCGGACGACGCAGCAGACCCAGCAATCGGCAACATCCGGACTCGGTATCCCATGATCACGATGCACCGCAGGTTCGTCCCGCGCCCGCTCTTCCTCCTCGCCGCGGTGGCCGTCGGCGCGGTGGCATGCAACCGGAGCACCGCCGAGGCCGACAAGGCGCCGGCCGAAGTGCCGGCGATCTCGCTTCGCGCCGACAACATCGCGGTGGCCGCGGAACGGGAGATTTCCAATGGGCCCTCGATTTCGGGAACCCTGATCGCGCAGCGCCAGGCGACACTCCGGGCCGAGATCGCCGGCGCCGTGATCCAGGTGCTGGTCGAGCAGGGGCAGCCGGTGAAGTCGGGCCAGGCGCTGCTCCGACTCGACGACGCCGCGATCAGGGACGCGGAGCTCTCGGCCAAATCCCAGTCGCGCATGGCGACCGAGGCCCTCGTGATGGCCAAGCGCAACGCGGAGCGATCAGAGCGGCTGGCTCAGGCCGGTGCGCTGGCCGAGCGCGACCTCGAGCTGGCACACTCGACCGTGATCAACGCGGAGGCGGCTCTCGCCGATGCGAACGCCCGGCTCACCAACGCCAGCAAGCAGGTCGACAAGGCCACCATTCGGGCGCCTTTCGCCGGGGTGATCAGCGAGCGCCAGGTGAATACCGGCGACGTGCTGCAGATGGGCAATCCGGCGGTATCGGTGGTCGATCCCGCGAGCCTTCGTCTCGAAGCAACGGTACCGGTCAGCGCGCTCTCGGTGCTCAAGATCGGTACCGAGGTCGACTTCGGCGTCAGTGGCTACGAGGGCAAATCGTTTACCGGCCGGGTCGAGCGGATCAATCCGGCGGTGGATCCCGCGACGCGGCAGGTCCGGATTTACGTCGGGATCCCCAACAGTGCCGGCCGTCTGGTGGCGGGGCTGTTCGCCCAGGGACGCGTGTCTACCGAGCAGCGCCGCGCACTGGCGGTGCCGCTGACCGGCATCGACTTCAAGACCACCACGACCTCGGTGCGCCGGCTCCGCAACGGGCGGGTCGAGCTGGTGGCGGTCGAGCTCGGCATGCAGGACGATGTGCTCCAGATGGTCGAGATCAAGTCGGGGCTCGCGCCCGGCGACACGGTGCTGGTCGGACCCGGGGCGGGTGTCGCCGCGGGTACCCCGGTTCGGATTACCAAGGAGTGATGGCCCATGTTCATCTCTGATAGCGCCATCCGCCGTCCCGTCATCACCGTCGTGGTGATGATGGCCCTGGTCATCTTCGGCCTCTTCGCCCTGTTCACTCTCAAGACCGACGAGTTCCCCGACGTCGCTCCGCCATACGTGAGCGTGGGCCTGCCCTACCCCGGCGCCTCTCCGGAAACAGTGGAGAAAGAAGTGCTGGACCCGGTGGAGGAGGCGGTCTCCTCGATCACGGGCGTGAAGAAGGTGAATGGAAAGGCGATGGACGGCTTTGCCACCATCCTGATCGAGTTCCAGTTCACCAAGCCGCTCCCGGAGGCGACCCAGGACATTCGCGATGCAATCTCCGGTATCCGGAACGACCTGCCGCTGGAGATGAAGGAACCGGTCATCCGGAAGATGAATGATACCGACCGGCCGATCGTCTCGATCGCGCTCTCCTCGACCACGCTGGCGCCCCGCGAGCTGACCCGGATCGCCGACCCGGGCATAACCCGCGAGCTCCGCTCGATACCGGGCGTGGCCGAAGTCGATGTGGCCGGCAAACAGGTGCGCGAGCTTACCGTCGAGCTCAAGCCCGATGCGCTCCAGTCCACCGGGGTGAGTGTCGCCCAGGTGGTCCAGGCGCTCCAGCTCCAGAATCTGGCGGCGCCGGTCGGCCGGCTGGATGGCGCCCTGGAGGAGCGGTCGATCCGTCTCAAGGGCCGGTTGGAGACCCCGGCGGAATTCGAGCAGCTCATCGTTGCGGACCGCGGCAACGGCCGGCTAATCCGGCTGGGAGACCTGGCCACGGTCAAGGATGGTGCCGAGGAGCCGCGTACCCTGGCGCTCTACAATGATCGCGTGGCAGTCGGCCTCGACATCAAAAAATCCAAGGGATACAGCACGACCGAAGTGAGCGACGCGGTGATGAAACGGATCGAAAAGGTCCGCAAGACGCTGCCGGCCAATGTGAAGCTCGACGTGGTGAAGGACGCGGCGGTGCGGGTCGCCCACTCCGTGGCGGACGTCCAGAAGACCCTCTTCGAGGGTGCGCTGCTTACCGTGCTGGTGGTATTTCTGTTCCTGAACTCGTGGCGCTCGACCGTGATCACCGGGCTCGCGCTGCCGGTGTCGGTGCTGGCGGCGTTCATCGCGGTCTGGCTCTGGGGCTTCACGCTCAACACCATGTCGCTGCTCGGCCTCTCCCTCGCGATCGGCATACTGATCGATGATGCGATCGTGGTTCGAGAGAACATCGTGCGACACGTGGAGATGGGGAAGGACCACGTCACCGCGGCCCACGAGCTGTCT
>JBEPVJ010000466.1:0-2751 GCA_041691095.1 Gemmatimonadales bacterium | reverse complement strand
ACCTGGAACGGCGTGGTGTCCCAGGTCTCCTCGTCCCGGAACACCCGCCCGTGAAGCGGGGCGACGCCGAGTACGCTGAAAAAATTTCCGGTGACCTGCTGGGCGGAGAGCAGCTGTGGCTCGCCGTGGCCGGTCAGGGTACTCGTGCTGGGGAACGACAGGTAGCCCGCGACGCCGGCAAAGCCCCCGGCCTGGTCTCTCCAATCCAGCAGGTTGGCCGGCGCGACATCCGCCCGGTGCCATTTGAAATCGGGGTTCTCCTCTCCGATCATCACCAGCCGCGCCGGGTCGGCCACCGGGAGGGGTCGGAGGATCACCGCGCTCACCGCCGAGAAGATGGCGGTATTGGCTCCGATGGCGAGGGCGAGGGTCAGTGTGGCGGCCAGCGCGAGAGACGGACTGCGTCGCAGAGTGCGCGCGGCGAAACGCAGGTCCGAAAGAAGATCGTCGGCCCATTCACGGATTTGCATGGTTCGCTCCCGGCGCCGGGCCGATTGCTGAAGGGTCAAGGTGACTTCGGGGAGGCTTTGACCCAGCCGTCGCAGGGCCTCGGCGCGGGCCTCGGCTTCCGGCGCCCCGCGAGACATCAGGTGCCGGGTGTGCTCCTCGAGCATCGAGTGCAGCTCGGCGTCCGCGTCGGCCCCCGCCGTGCCGGGACGCCGCACTGGCAGCTCCGCATCACGCCGGATGCCCGGCCTGATCTCGTCGGGCGTCATCGGGAATCGAGAATCGTACCGAGCGCGGCGACCGAGCTCCTGAGCGCGGCGGCCTCGAGGCGCAGATGGGCCCGCCCCGCCGGCGTCACGCTGTAGTAGCGCGCCTTGCGATTGTTTTCGGTGGTGCCCCAGGAGGCGGTCACCAGGCGCCGCTCTTCCAGCCGGTGGAGCGCCTGG
Source organism: Gemmatimonadales bacterium (assembly GCA_041691095.1). GTDB lineage: Bacteria > Gemmatimonadota > Gemmatimonadetes > Gemmatimonadales > GWC2-71-9 > JABFSM01. The sequence continues at coordinate 1,858 of JBEPVJ010000466.1, read as the reverse complement.
AGAAGGGCCGCGGCCTCGATCTCGAACTCACCGCCGGAGCCTTCGTCGATCCAGCGGGTAATCTCGAATCCGTGCATTGGGCTCTTGGACAGCGACTTCAGCACGAGGACGTCGAGGGTGCCTTTGAGCAGCGCCATGGGGATCAGGAGTCAGGGGTGAAGAGTCAGACCGACGGCTTCCACCAAGTTACTATGGTAAGACGCTTGGGGGGAGGAAATGGTTGCCGGGAGGTGGATCCGGGGCGATTATCTCTCCATGAGAAACCCCCGAGCCGCCGTGCTCACGCTGTGGATCGCCGCTGCCTGGGCCGCCTGCGATCCTTCACCGACCCTGGGCAGTCCCGCGGCCGCGCCGGGCCTCTGGTCGCTCTATCAGCAGTCGCTCAAGAGCGCCAAGTACATCGACCTCACCCACACCATCACTCCGCGGATTCCGGTGTGGCACGGGTTCGGCCCGGCGAGCTTCGGCCCAACGCTGAACCCGGCAACCGGACAGCCGTACACCTACGCCAAAGACGGATTCGAAGCGACGGCCTACCGACTCAGCACCGATCAATACGGCACTCAGCTCGATCCGCCGGCCCACTGGGCGCCGGAATTTCCCGCAATCGACGAGCTGCCCGCGACCTTTGCGGTCCGGCCTCTGGTGGTGATCTCCATCGTGGATTCCCTCGCCATTCACGCCGGATACCATCTTCAGGTGGCGGACATACTCGAATGGGAGCGCCGCAATGGACGGATTCCCGAAGGCTCGGTGGTCATGGTACGATCCGACTGGTCGAAGGCCTGGCCCGATTCGACACTCGCCACCCGGACCCCTTTTGCCGGCGTGTCGCTCGATGCGCTCAAATTTCTGCACCTGCAGCGCCACATTCTCTTTCACGGCCACGAGCCGCTCGACACCGACACGACCGGCACGCTGGAGGGAGAGTCCTGGCTCATGCACAACGGATACGCCCAGGCCGAGGGCGTGGCGAATCTCGACCAGGTGGCCGAGCGCGGATGCCTCGTGACGATCGGGTACCCGAAGTTCGCCGGCGGTGTGGGTGGCTACGCCCGGTATATCGCGATCTGTCCCGCGTCGTGGGGATACGGGGTCTCGGTGGGCCAGGTGCCCGATGCGCCGCTCCCGCGCAGTGATAAGGTGCTGCAATGGGATTCGCTGCGGGGAATGCGGGTCAGGCGATAGATCCTGGATCAGCCGGGGGCTTAGATTTCGGCCAGGATCAGGCATCGCCAAGACAACCAGAAGGCACCCGTGACCATCAGGCCCCAACCCCCCGAAGATCTCCGTCCCCCCAAGCTGCTCGATCGCCTGCATGATGCAGCCCTTCTCCTCGAATCGGTCGCGGAAGACCGCGGGCTGCTGGCGGATGCGTCGGCCGAGGACCGGCGGAGATTTCTCGATGCCGTCGCGAGAGTATTTCAGCCCGACCCCAGGGCGCGCCGGCGGCTAGTCAAGGCCACGACCCGTCTGCGGAAGGCAGCCCGCATCGAGAAGGACGAGTCCACCCTTCGGCGAACCGGAATCCGGGCCCTGCGGCGCCAGACCGTGTTCACCACGCCCAATGTTTTCCCGCCGGACGGATTCGAGCCCCGGGACCAGGAAGACGAACCGGACGCGCGCGAGGCGATCGAACCGGTCCACTGCTACATCTGCAAGCGCCATTTCTCAGCCATCCACCACTTTTACGACTCGCTCTGTCCCGAGTGCGCCGACCTCAACTTCGTGAAGCGCACCGAGCTGGCCGATTTGAGAGGCCGCGTGGCCCTGCTGACCGGAGGCCGGGTGAAGATCGGCTACCAAGCGGGGCTCAAGCTGCTGCGTTGCGGCGCGCGGCTCATCGTCACCACCAGGT
>JBEPVJ010000465.1:0-2752 GCA_041691095.1 Gemmatimonadales bacterium | reverse complement strand
GTGCTCGGCACGATGTTGCTGGAAATGGATCCGGTGGCAGCGCGGGTCGAGTTCGAGAGTGCGCTGCGGCTTGCTCCAGGCCGGTCTCTATCGTTGATCGGGCTGGCTCGTGCGGCGGTGGGCGCCGGCGACAAGGCGACCGCCATGCGGGCCATTGCCCAGGTAAACCTCAACTGGCACTCCGCGGATCCGGATACCAGGGAGCAGCTCGCCCCGCTGGCCCGCCTGGTAAGCCGGATGCCCTAGGGAGCCAATCGCTCGAACGCCTGCCCGGCCAGCGCATGGGCCGCAGACGCGGTGGGCGCCATGCAGTTGAGATGCCCCATCTTCCTTCCGCTTCGTGCCTCACGCTTTCCATAGAGATGCAGCTTGACCCCGGGGAGCGCGAGCGCAGCGGCCCAGTCGGGCTCGCCGTGCTGCCACAAGTCACCCAGCAGATTGATCATGCATACCGGCGTGAGGAGGCGGGGGATCGTGAGGGGGAGGCCGCACAAGGTGCGCACCTGCTGTTCGAACTGCGAGACATCGCACGCATCCAGCGTGAAGTGCCCGCTGTTGTGCGGGCGGGGCGCCATCTCGTTGGCGTACAGCTTTCCCCCGTCTGCCACGAACAGCTCGACGCCGAGTACTCCGACATAGTCGAGCCGCGCGGCGATGTGCGCACTCATCGCGAGGGCACGATCGGTGAGATCGCGCGAGAGGTGGGTCGGGACGGTGGTGGTGTGAAGAATCCCGTGGGAATGCACGTTTTCGCCCGGAGGAAAAGCGGCCACCACCCCGTCCACCCCCCGGGCCAGCACGACCGAGACTTCTCCCTCCAGCGACACTCTCCGTTCCAGGATGCAGGGAACTCCCCCGAACGCGGCGAAGGCGCGCCGGGCCTCTTCCCGCGTGGCGACCGACGCCTGGCCCTTGCCGTCATATCCCAGCCGGCTGGTCTTGAGGAGTGCCGGCGCGCCGATGGACTCCCAGGCCGCCTCCAATCCGTCGGCGTCCGGGGCTCCCTGGAACGCCGCAGTCGGGATTCCGGCATCCCGGAAGAAAGTCTTTTCGCGGATGCGGTCCTGGGCAATCGCGACGCAGCGCGCTTCGGGACGCACCGGCACCCTCGCGGCGAGAAACTCGAGCGCGGCGGCGGGCACGTTCTCGAATTCGGTGGTCACCGCTTCCACCGACGTTGCCAGCTCTTGAAGCGCCTGTGGGTCATCGTAGGCGGCGCGCAGGTGACGGTTGGCGATGGCGCCGGCTGGAGCGAGAGGATCGGGGTCGAGCACGACGACTCCGTAGCCCATCGTGCGGGCCCGCGCGGTGAACATTCGTCCGAGCTGGCCCCCGCCGAGCAGGCCGAGGGTCGCGCCGGGAAGAATCATGCGGTGGTGGGCGCCGGCAGCGTGATCGAGCGAACCTGCGCATCCTGGGTCGAGCGGAAGTGCTCGAGCTGCGCGCGAAGCGCGGGATCGTGAACTGAGAGCATCGCGACGGCGTGGAGTGCGGCGTTGTGTGCGCCGGCCTCGCCGATGGCGAAGGTGGCGACCGGAACTCCTGCCGGCATCTGCACGATGGAGAGCAGGGAGTCGAGACCCTGGAGGTGCTTCGAGGGTACCGGCACACCGAGCACCGGCAGGACCGTTTTCGATGCCAGCATTCCGGGCAGGTGTGCCGCGCCACCGGCGCCGGCGATGAGGCAGGTCAACCCTCGCCCGGCGGCGGCGGCGGCGTACTCGAACAGCAGGTCGGGGGTGCGGTGGGCCGAGACGACCCGGGTTTCGTAGGCCACGCCGAAATCCGCCAGCCGGCGCGCGGCGTGCTGCATGACATCCCAGTCCGAGCTGGAGCCCATTATGACGCCGACCAACGGATTCGCCATGCGGTCCTCGTCTCTCGGATGGGAGTAGAACCGGGATAATCACCAGAGGCGCCCACGGGATCAAGCAACTGCAAACGAGCGTGACGGATACGGTAGCCGGGAAAGTTGCCGCGATCTCACCTTCCCCCGCAACTCATTGGCGCCATTGATCATCGGACACAGGCCCCGGAATGGCCCAGCCCATGCTCTATATGCAGCTGCCGGGAGACATCTCCCGGATCGCCATCCAACGCGGACGCCATGACCGCTCCTACTCGACGCTCCAAGGTCGTTCAGCCCCTCGTCGAGCGACTCCTTTTGCGCAGTCGATTCGGGCGACGTTTGCTGTTCGTGTTCATCATTTGCGCGCTAGTGCCGACCTGTGCAGTGGCATACCTCTCCTTCAAGAGCGTTTCCGAGCAATTGACTGAGCAGAGCCGAGAGCGGCTCGCGTCCCTTGCGAGCGCCGCGGGCAAGACGCTCTACGACCGGCTCAGCTTCCTAGAGACCGATGTCCGGAAAATCGTTCCTCGTCTCAAGCACTGCGAGGGCGATGGGGCCGACCCTCCGAGCCGCGATTGCGGTGAGGGACTGCTCTACGCGGTCGAGGCGCTGGCCAGGGTCTCGGATAGCGGCAGCGTGCTCATGGTCGGCGAAGCAGAGCGGGTGGCGAAGTTCAGTCCCAAGTCCGTTCCGGAGCTGGCACCGGGCCAGAGCACCGTCGTGACCCAGGGCTCCCCAGGGGATGACTACGCCGTCTACCTGATCCACCGGCCGAGCGACAGCACTCTGAGCGCGGTTCAATTCGTGGCCAGCATCGACCCGGCATACCTCTGGAGTCCCGCCGACCAGGAAGCGCTCCCAAGCGGTGTGTCGCTTTCCCTGTGGGATCCCTGTCTCTTATAC
>JBEPVJ010000464.1:0-2756 GCA_041691095.1 Gemmatimonadales bacterium | reverse complement strand
TCTTCCAGCAGGCGGGTGTGGGAGTCCGGGTTAGGGTCCGCCAGGTTCCAGCCCCGCAGCAGCGCCTGGATCGATTCCCTGGTGCCATGATCGACCTGGCCGTCGCTCTCGGGAGCGGCCTCTCCCCGGGTGCCGAGCTTGCGGAGCAGCCGGAGCAGGAAATGAGACACCGACTGCCCCGACGCCGAGGCCGCCGATTCGACCAGATCGGTCAGCGCCGCGAGGGGCAGCCAGTCGGCCGCTTCGATGAGCTGCCCGATGGCGTCGGGACGCGTGAGATCGATGTCGAGCAGCGAGATGAGGTCGTCGCGGGGAATTCCCTCCAGCATCTCGCGGAGCTCCTTCCGCGCCGCGACGCCCCGCGCGCCGGTTTCCCCCACCGCAGCTCGCCCGAACCGCTCGAGCGTCTGCACCACGGCGGAGCGATTGGCGGGATTACCGCGGGAGGCGAGGATAGCCGCGGCCATCCTCCGCCCGCTCCCGCCGCCGATTCCCGAGGAAGGTGACGCAGTGAGTCGCGCCAGCTCGGCCCACAGCTCATCGGTGGAGTCGGGCGCGGGAATGCCGTCGCCCTCGCCGGCCATGACCAGGTGGGTGTACGACAGCGGGAGAATCTCGACGAACTGGCCGATCTGCTCCGGCTTAGTGACCGTCTCGGGAGCGAGTCGCCGGGGATCGGCGTTGAGGCGCTCGAGCGCCGCTTCGAGATCCGCAGTGCCGAGCCCGCGCCGCAGCACGATCGCACCGACCTGGCGGCGGTGCAGTCGCTCCGCGAGCTCGCCGAGCACCGGCTGGGAGGGATCGCTCGCGACGTCGTCCACCATGAGATGGCGTCGGGCCACGGCAATGCGGAGGTTGGGGCGCGCGTCGAGCGCCGGCCCCAGCTGCGCGAGGATCGCGTTGCGGGCATCGCTGCGCATTGGATGCCCGGTCGGGTAGGCTCGGTACTTGTGGAGTGCGACGGAGAGCTGGGTGAGGAACGCGCTGAGATCGGGGGGGAGGCTTCCGGCCCGCGCGTCGGAGGTCATCTCTATAAGGTAAGAGGTGGGAGGCGGGAAGTAACCGGTGACCGGTCAGTCGGTACGCCGCGAGAAGGGCGGCCCGCACCGGGAGCCGCCCCTGCAGACTCTCATCGCTGACTTCCTGACTGCGTCAGCCGCACTCCGAAAACCCGCACACGTGACACTTGACGCAGCCTTCGGCGAATTCGAGCTGGGAGCCGCAGTCGGGACAGGCGCCGGCCAGCGTGCTGTTCATTCCGCCCAGTGACATCTGCTCGGCGCCCCGGGTGACCATTTCGGTGACCGGAGACGGTTCGGCCCGCGCGCTGCCCGGTAGCAGCTCCTGCTGGATGCCCTGTTTGTCGGACATGTAGCGCTCCAGCGCGATACCGACGGCATCAGGCACCGACATCACCTTGGACGGTCCGAGGCCGATCACCTTGTCCGAGCTGATGCCGCGGAGCTGGCGGTGAATTTCCCGGATGGGGATGCCGGAGCGAAGGCCGAGCGAAATCAGCCGGCCCATGGCTTCGACGTCCGCCATGATGGCGCCGCCCGCCTTGCCCAGCGACATGAACACTTCGAACGGCTGGCTCTTCTCGTCTTCGGTGATGGTGACATAGAGCGTGCCGAGCGGCGTCTCGATCCGGCGCACGGTCGCGCGGAGGAGGTCGGGACGCGAGCGCTTCTGGCGGCGCTGGAGATTCTCCGACTCGAGCTCGTGGACCAGCTTGCGCAGCCGCTCATTCTCGGTGACCAGCTCGGCCAGCTCGCCGGCGATGTCCGCGGCAAGCGCCCGACGCTCGCTGGTGGTGGCGGTGTCCAGCACGTCCCCCAGGTCGGCGCGGGCCTCGGCCTTGCCAGAACGAATGGCGTCTTCTTGCACCTTCTTTACGCTGGCGCCGCTCGAGAGCACCTGCATGTCACGGCTGCCGTCCCGGTAGACGGTAACGCCTTTGCACTGCAGCGAGTAGGCGAGCCGGTAGATCTCGGCGACCTGCTCTTCGGTGGCGGAGTTGGCGAAGTTGACCGTCTTGGAGATGGCGGAGTCGTTGTTCTCCTGAAACGCCGCCTGCATCCGCACGTGCCATTCGGGCGCGATCGCGTTGGCGGTGGTGAACACCTTCTGCCATTGGACCGGAATCTCGTCGAAGCTCACGTTGCCGGCCTCGGCGATTCTCCGCATCAGGTCGTCGGAATACCAGCCTTCGGCCTTCGCGATTCTGATGAAGTCTTCATTGACATCCGGCATCAGCACGCCCGCCTGATTGCGCATAAAGGCCACCGCGAAGAGCGGCTCGATACCCGAGCTGCAGCCGGCGATGATCGAGATGGTGCCGGTGGGGGCGACGGTGGTGACGTTGCAGTTGCGCAGCTTCTGCATGGGCCGGATGCGATTGCCCTGCTTGTCCCGGGTGCAGGTATCATCCGGGCCCCAGATGCTGAGATCCCACTCGGGGAAAGTGCCGCGAATGCCGGCGAGTCGCTCCGACTCGACCTTGGCCTCGTGATCGACGAAGCGCTGAATCTTGCGACCGAGCTCGACCGCCTGCTCCGAGTCGTAGGGAATGCCAAGTCGAACAAAGACATCGGCGAGACCCATGACGCCCAGGCCGATGCGGCGGATCCGCTGGGCGAGATCGGTGATGGCGGGCAGTGGATAGCTGTTGGCGTCGATGACGTTCTCGAGGAAATGGGTCGAGAGGTGCACCGTACGCCGGAGGCCGGCCCAGTCGAGGTCGTTACCCGAGACAA
>JBEPVJ010000463.1:0-2768 GCA_041691095.1 Gemmatimonadales bacterium | reverse complement strand
ATTCTCGGCGTGAAGTATCGTATCGAGCGGGAGGTCGGCCAGGGCGCCTTTGGCGACAGTGCCTTCACCACGGGCCGACTTGCCGATGATCCCGCCGACCAGCAGGTGAGATAAGTGGCTGAGGTAGGCCTTGTCCTTGGCCGGAGCCACCGAGTCCATCCGCGCCGCCAACCGCCAGGCCTCAGGGATGTCGGGGGTCGAATGGGGAATCAGCTGGAGCCAGAGCCGGCACGCCGTGAAGTTGTAATCGCGGGGGAAGCGCCGGTAGCCTTCGGCGCACCACTTATCGGCCTCGCCAAACTGGCTGGTGTCGTACGAGGACCAGAAGAGCCGGACCAGAATGCGATCGGCGTTGGTAAGGAAAGCGTCCGCGGCGTACGCGTTGCTCGCCGCCCTGAACGCCAGGGGAACGCTCTGCTTGTCGTAGTAGAGTGCACTCAGCGTTGCAAAGGCATCGGCCAGGCCGGGATCCTTATCCACGGCTCCTTCGAGATCCTTCGTGGCTTCGTCGAGCATTGCCTTGCGAGTCGGCTTGTCCATGCCGACCGAAAGCCTCCATTGGGCATACCTCGCCTTGCCCCGCACCGCCATCGCCCTGGCGCTCGTAGAGTCGAGTTGGAGGGCGCGCTCCGCGGCGCCGGTGGAATTCGCCACCCACTTGAGGCGGGCCTCCTTGTCATCCTGAAGCTGCGCCATCGAATAGGCGAGCTCGCCCTGGAGGAGCAGCGGATCGATCCATTGGGCGTCGTCGGCCTCGGCCTGCTGCAGCAGGGTGTCGGCCTGCTGGAGCAGAGCGGCGGCACGAGCCGGATTGGTGTCTTCGGCCTCGGCTGCCGCTTTCCGTCCGGTCTCGGCGCGATTGTAGAGATTCCAGGCGGCCTGGTTGCTGGTTCCCGCCTGAGTTTCGCGGAGCCGCACTTCGTCTCCCACCCACTGGCGCAGGGTATTGGCCACCTCGTTCGCTACCGACTTTCCGGCCGTGAACAGCGAATCCCGGGACACCACGAAGCTGCTGCTCTTCCCCAGCGGGCTCCCATCCCCTCCGAAAATTCTGGTACTCACCTTGACGCGGTCTTTCCCCTTCGGCTCGACGGTGCCGATCACCAGGGTTCCGGCCCCCACCGCCCTGGCGACACTGTCCTTGGGAAGGTCGGGATCGCGGTAGGGCGCCACGCCGTTGCTGGAGACCACTCGCAGCGCCGACACCTGGGAAAGCGCTGCAATCAGAGACTCGGTGAGCCCATCCGCCACCGGCTGGAGCTGGTGATCGTGGCTCAAATCGGTGAAGTAGAGCACCGCCACGCGCTTGGTGAGCGAGTCCACCGCGAAGACGGTCCGCGCCGAACCACCCTTGCGGGCCACCTGCCACGCCGCAAACGATGCCGCGAGGACCAGAATCACGATCGCCACGATATTGGACGGCTTCCGCCACCACGGCCTGGCCGGCAGCGCACGCTGCATACCGGTCGGGATCCGCCGCGACGCCGTCATCCGGATCGAGGCCCGCCGGGTCATGGTCGAGCCCAGCGGCGCCCCCAGCAGCTCGGCGAAATGCGCCGCGTCCTTGGGGCGATCGGCCGGGACCTTGGCCATCGAGGCAAAGATCGCGTCCTCCACCTCCTCGGGCACCGTGTTCCGCACGATCCGGATGCTGGGCACCGCCTCCATCGCGTGCCGGGCCATCAGCGCCATGGGATTCTTGGCGGTAAAGGGCGGCTCACCGGCCAGGAGCTCGTACAGCATGCAGCCGAGGCTGTAGAGATCCGAGGTCGGACCCACCGCGTCTCCCGCGGCCTGCTCGGGCGACATGTACACCGGCGTACCGATCGCCATGCCGGTCTGGGTGAGCTTCTGCCCTCCGGCCTCCTGGGCGGCCCGCGCGATGCCGAAGTCGGCCACCAGCGCGTGCCCGTTGGAGACGAGGACATTCTCGGGCTTGATGTCGCGGTGGACGATTCCCTGGGAGTGCGCATAGCCGAGGGCGTCGGCCACCTCGAGAGTCAGCAGAATCGCGTCATCGATCGGGAGCTGGCCCTCGCGATCGAGCCGATCTCGAAGCGACTCGCCCTTGACGAACGGCATGACATAGTAGAGAAGGCCGTCGGCCTGGCCCGAGTCGTACATGCCGAGGATGTGAGGATGCTGGAGCTTGGCGGCGAGCTTGATCTCGCGCTCGAACCGCTCGCCGCCGATCGACGCGGAAAGCTCGGGGTGGAGCACCTTGATGGCCACTTCCCGGTCGTGCTTGAGGTCGTGGGCGAGATAGACCGTGGCCATCCCGCCTCGGCCGAGCTCACGCTCGAATTGGTACCGATCGGAAAGGTGGGGTTGCAGGCGTTCTACGAGGTCAGCCACGGCTCAAATATGTCGTCCCGGAGGGAATTAGCCAGCAGGCAAGAGGTGTTCAGGGCTTTCGCCTGCCCGAAGCTATCACCGCATCGTGGTCGTCCCGCACCTCGTAGGAGTCGCGCCGCTCCCTCGGCCCCTTGAATTCGTAGACCTCTTCCCGGATGACCTCGTAGATCTCGCCCTTGTCGAACAACCCCGGGATCAGGCTGCCGTCCGCGATCCGGATCAGCACGAACTTGAGCATGTACGGGTCTTCGGGAATGAAGCGGGCATACAGTGAGCCCTTTTCATAGGTCAGCACCATCGCCACGGTATCGGCCTTTTGTCCCGAATCCGGTGCCCAGGCAAATGTCCAGTTGCCGACGAGTGGCGCCGCCTCCTCGGCCGTCATCGAGATGGTGTACGAGGGCGGGACCTTG
>JBEPVJ010000462.1:0-2770 GCA_041691095.1 Gemmatimonadales bacterium | reverse complement strand
GATGTACCCAAAGGCACCATCGACCAGCTCGGAGGCTGCTCCCGGTGCATCGGCCTGCAGAAAGCTGTGCCGGTTGGCCCGATGCAGTGCCCAGTCGATCGCGCTGTAGGTATCGCTTGGCTTTCGCGCGCCGGCCGCGAGGAGGAAGGCGCTGTCGCGCACCACGGACCAGTTGATCGTGTCGCGTCCCATCGTCACGAGGCGTATCGTGTCCAGCGCCGAGGACAGGTACTGGCGGGCCGGTGCCCGCATGCCGAGCGTGGGTCCCTGGGCGGCGCCCGGAGCCGGTACCGAAGACAGAGCCAGGACAATTGAGGAAAGTGAAAGCCAGGGGCGCCGCATGACTACCTCGACCGGTTCGGGGAGTAACCGGGAATTGGAAGCCCGGGACCGGAAAATGGTTGCTACTCCTCCTCGAGCCCTTTGGCGATACGGAAGACATGGCCGTCGGGATGACGCACGTGCATCTCTCGAACATTCCAGGGCTGGTCTGTCGGTGGCATGGTGACTTCGATCCCGTGCTCGAGGCACTCCTTGTGGACCGCATCGACGTTATCCACCCACAGCATCATCCAGGCGCCCTTGTCGGCGGCTTCCGCATCTCCGGAGGTGGTCGGGAGGGCACTTCTTCCCCGGCCGCCCTGGCCGCCATTGCAGAGGAAGATTTCGCACGTGCCGCTGCAAACGGCGCCGAAGGTCGGCGGAGATCCCCATTCCCAGTCCTTCCGCCAGCCGAGCCGGGCGAACCAGGCAAAGGTCGCCTCGATGTCCGAGACATTCAGAATCGGGGTGAGTCCGACAGCCTCCATGTCCAGCTCCTCCGTTGCCTGCGTTGCGAGTCAGCGGCGGTCGTATTCGGCCACCAATTTCTTGGGAGCGTTGCGGCGCCAGGCTTCCTCCAGGACCTCACGGAGCACGGAGACCCGCACCCTGGACAGGTGAATCAGCACGGTGGGATAGCCCCGGTAGTGGTCGGTGATGAAGAACGTCTCGGGATCCGCCTGCATCCTGAAGTCGCGCTCCTCGTCGCCACACTTGACCACCAGCGTCTTGCCGTCCTCCCACAGCCGTGCGAGGAACTTGCCACGCACCCGAAACCCGGGCGTCCCGTAACTAGGGCCTTCTTCGACCGCGGGTAGCGCCAGGGCTACACGGCGGACGGTGTCCAGGTATCGGGTCGAGGCCTTGGGCATGCTAACGCTTCTTCCGGGAGACTTCATCGGCGCCCTCCTCGCACAGACCCTGCAACCTCGCGTCCCCGCAGGCAGTCTGGGAATCGGCACCGCACAGCCCGCAGGGGAGCAATGTGCCCAGGCGGGCCTGGCGCGACTCTTCCTCGAGCACCCAAGCATGATCTTCCCACGGCGGGTTGTGGCGAACATGCCGCCGATGGCCACACTCCAGCTCCGCCACCCACTCCTGGTTCGCATCCTGGGTGAAGCCGATGATCAATCGTTCCACTCTGTCTCCTGACCCGCAAACGTTCGAGGCTACATGGGCAACCTCGGCACCCGCCCCGGAGTCCACGGTACCCCTGCCTGCTCCGCCGACGTCTCCAGCGCCTTCAAATCCACCTCGATAAGCTGGCGCACTCGCTCCAGGATCCGGCCGAATTCTCCCCGCACGATATCGATCTGGGCCTGCTGGGCGGCGGTCGGAGCCTCGAGTGTCCCGCTCCAGCCACTGCCGATGGCGCCCTGCAATCGGCCGAGGACGTTGGGGGGCGACGCCTCGCCCCGGCGGCCCCGGGTCGGGTCGCCATTGAGAAGCTCCCGCACGTCTTGGAGCCGCTGCTCGATGTCCCGAACCCTCCGGACCAGCGAGGTGTCGGCCGCCGGTGTGTCGTCGATGGCGCGTCTAAGGAACGCTACTCGTGTGGAAGTCTCATCGATCAGCGCCGCCGTACCCAGCACCGTGCGCTCGAGCTCGGCGGTGCGCATCTGCTCATTCAGCGTCGTCAGGGTGCGCCCGTTCAGCCGTGAGTCCGGCCCATCGGCGGGCACCACCGAAACCCAGATCGGGTCGCCCAGCGGCTTGAATGTTCCTGCGACACGGGACCAGAGCGCGACCTGATAGGCGCCGGGCACCACGAACGGCGCGACCGGACCGGAGCCGAACGGGTAATCGGGATCGGGCTGGAAGGGAGGCGCGTTGACCGGGTCGGTGGGCTGGAGCCGCAGGTCCCAGGCGACCCGATGAACCCCCGCGGTCGCTGGCACCGTGAAGCGGCGCACCGTGCGGCCGATCGAATCGCTGACCATCACCACGACGGCAGGATCTTCTTCGCGATCCTCGACCTTGAGCGAATCCCAGGCCGGATACGGGGAATCGACGCTCTTCTTTTCCGCGGCCGCATCGGCTTCCCGCCGGCGCGCCTTCTGCGACTTGAGCCCGTCCTTCAGATAGTATGTAATCAGCGCGCCGTAGGGCGGGTTCTCGGCACGATACTGCCCGTGCCCCTGGAACGATCCCCCCGGCAAGCCCAGCGGGCTCGACTCGGCGTAGAGGACGGCGGGGCGGGACGGAAAGAGCCGCGCCGGCATCAGGGCCACCGCGGGAGTCCAGGCCCGGAGCGCGGAGTAATCGTCCAGGATGTAGAAACCCCGGCCGAAGGTGGCGACCACCAGGTCGCCGGCCCGCTTCTGGATTGCGATATCGCGCACCTGGATCGTGGGCAGGCCGCCGAGTTTCACCCAGCGTGCGCCACCGTCGCGGGTTACGTAGGCCCCAAACACGCTGCCGACGAACAGGAGATTCCTGTCTCTTATAC
>JBEPVJ010000461.1:0-2772 GCA_041691095.1 Gemmatimonadales bacterium | reverse complement strand
CGCTTAAGGCCGTTGGTTTGATCGCAGCGCTCGCCCTTGCCGGCGCCGCGCCAGCAGCCGCCCAAGTCACCGGCCCGCACAGCCTCGTATTCACGAGCGGTAGCGGCGTCGGATTCAATGGGTGGCAGGTCGGGGCGTACCACGCTTCCCTCGATGGAGCGCCCATCTCGATCTGGTGTACCGACTTCTTTAACCACTCCGCGAACGCCTCGGTGTGGGAAAGTGGCCTGGGCGGAGGAAGCCCCGACCTCAGCAAGACCCGGTTCGGCTCCCTGGCCGGACAGCCGAGCCTCTACCAGCGGGCCGCGGCGCTCACGACGCTGTTCGCCACCAACCCGACCAGCGAGTGGGGTTACATTCACTACGCGATCTGGCAGCTGATGTCGGCTCCGACCCCAACCCATGCGGGTGTCAGCGCAGCCCAGCAAAGCCAGATCAACGGGTATGTCGCGTGGTCACTGGCCAACTACACGCACTATGACTACAGCCAGATGTACGTGCTGAGCGACCAGGCGATCACCGGTCCCAATGGCTGCCAGGGCATCACCGGCGTAACTTCCTGTGGTGCGCAAGAGTACCTGACCGGCACGGTGACGGTCACGCCGGAACCCGCGGCTGTAGGGTTGATGGCGACTGGGCTGGTGGGGCTGTCCCTGATGTCGGCGATCCGCCGCCGCAAGAAGGCTTAACGCCAGGAGCAGCGTGGAATCACTACGCAGGATAGCGCCGGGAGCTTACTTCGTCTCGGCGCTGTTGTTTCTGATCACCTTGGCTGACTACCTCGGCAACGCCTGGCCCTTTCGGCCGGGCGAAGTCGATTGGCGCTACGGTGTCGTCGGCATGATCTCGACCTATCTGCTCTCGCCTCTGCTGGGTTGCCTGATCGCCAGCGCCACGGCGGCATGGCTGCCCCACCCCAAGGTCTCGAAATTCCTTGGCCTGCTGATGTGGCTGGGCGCGGTCCTGTTACTGGCTGCTCTGGGCATCTTCGTGCTGGACAGTATCCAGGTACGGAGTGCGGCGGCAGCGGGTGCACGCTGGGTTACCACCACGAGCTTCATGCTGGCGTCGGGAAAGATCTTCCTCGCCGCGGTCGGGCTGATGGTGCTGGGCCGAGGCAATCTGCGCGCGGCCGCGGTCAACCAACCGTCGGGATCCCGCACGCGCGAGACGACCAGGCCCATCGTCGGGCAGTCCTGATACCGACCTCGCCGCCCACTCCTCCCGGCCTCGCGCCGGGCACCCGGTCTGTTTAGAGTACAACTGTCCGGGCGGAGCAATCGCGAGCGTGGCGGAACTGGCAGACGCGCAGGACTTAGGATCCTGTCCCGCAAGGGGTCCGGGTTCGACTCCCGGCGTTCGCATCGAACTGCACGTTTTTTCTTCCGGTGTCCTCCTGACCTCGAGTGCGGATGCCGCCTGGTTCCTCGACACGGTGGACCCGGATCGCACCGCACATCCTCTCCGTGATTCTGGCGGGGTGCGTACGGCGCGAAGTCTCTCCTCCACAACAGCCCGACCCTGGGCTCCGGGTCGAATGGCCCTCATTCGGAGGTAGCGCCTCCGGACTTCGCTTCTCCCCTCTCGCAGACATCAATCGGAGCAATGTCGCGCGGGTTCGTCCAGCGTGGGAATGGAAAAACCCGGAGAAGGCGTGGCGAACCGCTGAAGTGGGCTCGCCGGCTCCAGATTGCACTCCACGAGGCCGGCGGCGTACCGATGTCGATGGAAGACGGGAATCGGGCGGTAGTCCTGCGGGTCCGCTTGCCGGGCCCAGGCTCACTCCGGGGCGCGGCTACTCAGCCCGAATGACGGCCATCGGATCCACCCGGCTCGATCGCCGAGCCGGAACGTACGCGCCCAGCAAGGCGGCCAGGAGGAGCACGCCGGCGCCGCTCAGATAGGCGATGGCGTCCAGGTGGCTGACCCCGTACAACGTGGATTCCAGATAGCGGGTTACGAAAAGCCCCGCCACGATGCCCCCGACAATGCCTCCCAGCGTCATGCCCGCCGCATCTCCCAGTATCAGCAGTCGTACCCCCCGTGGTGTAGCACCCAGGGCCATGCGCACTCCGATCTCGTGGGTCCGGGTGGCCACGGTATACGCCATGGTGCCGTAGATCCCGATGCCGGCCAGCACCAGCGCGATCGCCGCGAAGAGGGAGAGCGCCAGCATGGCGAAGCGCCGGTCCGCCGCGCTCGTCGCGATCCGCTCCTCCAGCGTTCCCAGCCGGGCCGGCATTTCCGGGAGCAGGGCCTTGAGACGGGCGCGGACCTCGGGCATCAAGGCGACGGGATTGCCGCGGCTCCGCACCACCGCGACGATCCGGCCTTCGGTCCGCCCGGCATGCTGCGCCAGCGGGACATAGATCTCGTTCTGCTGTCCCCGGGGCGTATTCCAGCTGGAGGCTTCCGCGACGACACCGACCACCGTCAGCCACTGGTCGAAGAGGTAGTTGGTGGCGACCCGCTCGCCGATCGGATTGGCGCCAGGCCAGAGTTTCTCGGCGATCCCCGGCGTAACGATGGCCACCGGCGGGGCGCCCAGCCGGTCGGCCGCGGTGAATGACCGGCCCCGCAGCACCGGCTCCTGCAGCACGGCGAAGTATTCGGGCGAGACGAGCCGGAACCCGGCCAGCGCCGGCCAGTCCCGGTCCCGGGGGTCGCTGGGCCGGCGCACCGGCGCGGAGCCGTCGCCCCAGTGCAGCGGGCGCACGTTGGTGAATGCCGCGCCGCCGGCTCCCGGAAGCCCCGCGAGCCTGTCTCTTATAC
>JBEPVJ010000460.1:0-2774 GCA_041691095.1 Gemmatimonadales bacterium | reverse complement strand
CTGGTATGCTGTGCGCGCTGGCCCCTTCGATGCGGATCTCTGGCGTGAATCCGGGAGATGTGCTCCGCAGTGAGAGCCGCACAACTGCGGGGTATCTTCGCCACCGTCTGCAGAATGGGCTGGTGATCGGCGAAGTCGCGATCTCGCTCATGCTGCTGATCGGTGCCGGCCTCATGCTGCGGGGGTTCTTCGCGCTGGTGTCGCTGGACCGCGGCTTTCGCCCCGAAGGGGTGTTGACCGTGCACCTCACGCTGCCCTTCGAGCGGTTCGGCGCCGTCGATCGTCGCATCGATGCTTTTCAAACGGCGCTGCGCCGAGTCGGTGGCCTGCCGGGAGTGACCGAGGCTGGGTTGGTCATCGGATATCCCGGCAGCTCCCTTGGATACCTCGGGTCGGTTCCGCTGAACGCCAGCGTAACGGCCTCGCTGCACTCCAGCAGTCCTGGCTACTTCCGGGCGATGAGTGTACCGCTGCTGGCGGGCCGGATGTTCACCGACCAGGACCGCATCGGCGCGCCCAGGGTGGCGCTGGTTAACGCCACTTTGGCCCACCAGGTCTGGCCCGGTCAAAGCGCCGTCGGCAAGACCATCACCATGCCTTCGACACTGGCGGGGATTCCGGCGAGCGATGGGCCATACCAGATCATCGGCGTCGTGGGTGACATGCACCTCGGGCGGACGTCGTATCCGGAAATGTTCGTCTCGTCCTGGCAGGCACCGGCCTTCTGGACTGACATGGTTGTGCGCACCTCGGGCGATCCCGCCGCGCTCGCTGCGGCGGTTCACCTGGCGCTTCGGGAGATCGATCCGGAATTTCTCATCGAGGGAATCGTTCCGATGCAGAACATCGTGGGCGACGTGATCGCGCTCCCCCGCGTACAGAGTCTGCTCGGGGCACTGTTTGGTTCGCTAGCGGCACTCCTTTCAGCGATCGGCATATACGGGTTGCTGTCCTACATGGTGGGGCAGCGGTTGCGGGAGATCAGCATCCGCATCGCCCTCGGCGCGGGCGCGCGCGAAGTGTTCCGGGTGGTCGTGGCCCGGGGAATGGGGTTGGCGCTCGTCGGTGTGACGATCGGAGGGGCCGCAGCCTGGGCGATCGTCCGGCTGATCCGGAATCGCGTCTTCGGGCTTTCCACCCCGGACCCGCTGGTTTTTGCCGGCGCGATCCTGCTGCTCATGATCGCATCCTTCATCGCCTGTTGCCTTCCGGCCCTCCGGGCGATGCGCACCGATCCCATCACCACCATGCGGTAGCTGTCAGGGCTCCAGCTTCGCCGAATAGGCCCAGCCGCCGAAGAATTCGGTCACGGCGAAGATGATCTCGTTTTTCCCCTTCTTGAGCGGGAGATATACCGCGTCGCCCAGTGGCTCGAATTCTCCGAGCGTGCGGAAGTACGCCGCATTGACGCCGGAAAAGAGCGGCGTTCCGTTGCAGTAGATCACCACGTTGTCGCTGTAGCCGAAGTGCATCAGCCGCATCCGGTCTCGATCTGATTCGATAACCGTCCGGGCGAAGACCACTTTCGATCCCTCCACCCGCCCGTGCAGCACGCTGTCCCGATCGTCGGGCGGTATGATCCCCGGCGACTTCCGGTACCGGTTGATCAGCACCAGCCCGGGCCACTCCGCCCGCGCGGGATCCCAGGTGAGCTTGTCCAGGCTGGGCAGCGTGCCCGGTACCAGCGCCGTCGCGTCGAGCGCCTCCGACAAGCGCCAGTCGATCACGGTTCCCTGAGGTAACGGTTTTACGGCGCTGGTATATGGCGTGTTATCGGCGGTGTACTTGATGTCGGAGAAGTACGCACCGCGCCCGAACCCGCTGGCCCAGAGCGCCAGCTTGCTGCCGTTGCCACCGAGCACCAATCGCGCGACGACCAGCGCCGGCTCGGCGGCGTCGCCGACGAACACCTCCGCTGAGTCGGCGATCACCCGAATGCGCACGTGGATCCACTTCTCTCGCGGAATAGTCGTCACCGCGTTGTACCCGGGGCCGTGATAGATCTGCCACGCCGCCGGGATGGAATTAATGGCCGGTGCGTATTGCATTGCCTGGTCGCTGCCGCTCGCGCCGGGCCGAAAGAACACCACCTCATAGGCATCGGCGCGCTGGGCCCGGAACCCGACGCCGAGGTTGGTGCTGTGCGGCAGAGCCGCCATGTCGAATTCGAGCGTGCCATTGCGGAAGGCGGCCGAGCGGGACATCGCGACGCCGGTATTGATGTAGACGGCGGGCCGGCCCAGGTAGGTCTCGAAGCGAATGCTGTCGGTTGCGGTCCATTCCGCGGGCGTGAGCGGAAGGGTAACGGTCTGGGCGCTGAGGGACATCGTGCCGGTCAGGCCGAGCGCCAGGAGGGGAATGCGAAAATGATTCATCGTCCGATTCCGTCAAGGGATTCCTGATAGACTTTCTTAACCAGCGCTGTGACCAGTTGCTTGAATTGACCGGTGCCCGCTCCTGGAGTGAATCGATTGCCGAAGGAGTCAACGTTGACGGCGGCCTGCACCTGCGCCATGGTGACCTGGCCATGTTCCAGCGCTTGGTGGACCTGGGCAATGATGGCGGCGAAGAGGTCAGCCGTGAGCTTGAGATAGGTCTTATCGTGCAGCGGGGCGCCCTGTCCCGGCACGATGGTCTCGACGTCCAGTGTCGCAAGGCCGCGGAGGCTGTTGAGCCACGGCGTGATCGAGTACGAGGTCGTGGTCCAGGGCGGGGCGCCGGTCCACTCTTACTGCCACACCAGGGCGTCTCCCGTCGCCAGAAGCGTTTCCGCG
>JBEPVJ010000459.1:0-2778 GCA_041691095.1 Gemmatimonadales bacterium | reverse complement strand
AAGGACGCCGAGGGTCGTGCGCCGACCGCCACTGTCGCCGGAGACCTGGTCGGCCGCTCGGCTCTGGCGGAGCAGGACCTCTCCAAGCGCGAAGCCACGGTCAAGGATCTCAAGGAGCGGCTCGGCGCGCTGGGCTGGTCGGCTGAGGCGGCCGAGGAAATCCGGAACCAGCGCCGGGCCCTGGAGCGCTCGGTGCAGCAGGCCGAGGTCGAGAAGGCCCGCGCAGCGGGTGAGCTTACCGGCGCCCTGGCCCAGCGCGCCGAAGTAGCTCGGCGGCGGGAGGACCGGGAGCGGCGGGTGGTGGAAGTCCAGCGCCTGAGTGACGGAATCCTGCTGCAGCACGAGCTGGACCGCGCGCTTGGCGACTTCCGCACCGAGCTGAACGATGGGCTACGCCCGGAGCTCTCGGAGATCGCCTCCGCGATCCTTGATGGAATGACGGCCCACCGCTACACCGATCTGGTGCTGGATGAAGACTATGTCGCGACTATCGTCGAAGATGGTGAGTCCAAGCCGGTGATCTCCGGTGGTGAGGAAGATGTCGCCAGTCTCGCGCTGCGGATCGCGATCAGCCAGATGATCGCGGATCGCAAGGGACACCCGCTCACGCTCCTGGTTCTGGATGAAATCTTCGGCTCGCTCGACGAAGAGCGCCGGAACTCGGTGTTGGACACACTGCGAAACCTCACGGATCTCTTCCCGCAAGTCATCCTGATCACCCACATCGAATCGGTGCGGGACGGCTTCGACCGCGTTATCCGGCTCACGTACGACGTTGAGCAGCGGATCTCCCGCGTCGTAACGGAGACCCGCGATGCTGCGTGAAGGTCTGCGCGGCCCCGACCGCGCCTCCCCTGCCGAAATCGGTCAGATCAACCGGGTGTTTTCCGAGGCGTTCACCGACCGCTATCAGCGCGACGGTCTTTCCGGGGTCCGGGTGCCGCTGCTCAACCCTGCAATCTGGCGGTTCGCGATCGAGCACGCCGGTGACGGCGCGATGGTATGGCGCGACGGCGCCGGGGCCATCGCCGCGTTCAACCTGGCGCACCGCTCCGGAACCGAGGGGTGGATGGGCCCGCTGGCGGTCCGCCCCGACTGTCAGGGACGCGGGATGGGACAAACCATCGTGCGGGAGGGCATCCGGCGGCTGGAGGCGGCCGGCGCGCGAACCATCGGGCTGGAGACGATGCCGCGCACGGTGGACAACATCGGGTTCTATTCGCGGCTGGGTTTCCGGCCGGGGCACCTGACCGTGAGCCTAACCCGCGCGCCCGGCGGCGCCGCGGCCCGGCCGGCGGCGGTACCCCGCCAGGAGATCGTGGATCGCTGCCGCACGCTGACCGAGGCGCTGGCGCCCGGCGTGGACTTTTCCCGGGAGATCGAGCTCACCATTGGCCACGGCCTCGGCGGGGTCACGCTGCTGACCGATCAGGGCGAGCCATCGGGCTTTGCGCTCTGGCACACCGCGCCGCTGGCCGAAGGACGGCCCGGAGAGGAAGCCCGGGTGCTCAAGCTGGGGGCGCGGGATCTCGATGCATTCCGCCGGCTGATTTCCGCGATCGAACGGGACGCAGTCGGCGCAGGGGCCCGCCAGGTCTCATTTCGATGCCAGACTGCCTACGGTTCGGCGTACGAGGCGCTGCTGGCCGCCGGGTACGCGGTCCATTGGACCGATCTCAGGATGACGCTGTCGGGAAAGCCGGAGCTGCCGGCGAGAGAGGGCGGGGTACTCTTCTCGAATTGGGAAATCTAGGAAGCGAGGGCAGCTACCTCTCGCCATCCAGCGGCCGCATTCCCCACCACCGCACCAGAAGCACCGCGCCCGCCGCCAGCAGTACATGCACGACGCCCAGCCCCACCGGGCGCACGAACACCAGCACCGCCCACAGTGCGATACATACGATCGATGCGATCAGGCTGGGAGCCACGAAGTTGCCTCTCTCTGTTGACGCGATTTGTCAGCTTCCCTATTATAGCAATGTCGGGTGACGGCTGGGAGACACGTCACTGAGCCAACAGGTCCGATAGAGGGCCCAGATACTGTTGCTGATGTCATGCCCCTCGGGGGAAGGCAGACGTGATGGCGAGGGCGCCGAACATTCTCTTCGGGCTTCAGTAACCCTCGCGGCCGCCACTCGACACCTTGGCGCCGACCAGCGTGAGCCGGGTCGGCGCCTTTCTTTGGCTCTCTGCAAGGCACGCAATGCCGCACTGCGTCGTCGCCCGCCGCATGCATTTCAACGCCGCGCACCGGCTGCACAACCCGGCGCGCTCGGAGGAATGGAACCGGGACACCTTTGGCCCCTGCAACAATCCCAACTATCACGGCCACAACTACGAGCTCGATGTGTTGGTCGAGGGAGAAATCGATCCTGAAACCGGGTACGTGGTGGACGTCGCCATCCTCAAGCGCCTCGCGGAAGATCTCATCGTCTCGCGGCTCGATCACCGCAATCTGAATCTCGACGTCGACTGGTTCCGGACCCGGCTTCCCTCGGCGGAGAACATCGCGGTGTTCTGCTGGGAGCAGCTCGCGCCGAACATTCCCCGCGGCCGCCTGGTCCGGATCAGGCTCTGGGAAACCCCTCGCAACTACGTGGACTATGAAGGGAAATAGCTTCAGCGCCGAGGTGCGCTCGATTCTCGAGAGCATCGGAGAAGATCCCGATCGCCAGGGACTGCAGCGCACGCCGCAGCGGGTGGAGACGGCATAGCGCTGGCTCACCGCGGCTCCGCTCGTGGTGTGCACGCTGGCGGTCAGCGGTTTGCTAAACACCG
>JBEPVJ010000458.1:0-2782 GCA_041691095.1 Gemmatimonadales bacterium | reverse complement strand
CGATTGCGCACTGATCGGACGTCGCTCCGACATTGATCAGCAGATCGCCATTGGGCCCATTACGTGGTCCGGCGGCTCCCTGACCGCGCAGTGTGATGTAGTTGTTGCTGGACACGCCGGCGGGTATGTCGACCGGGACGCTGCGCTCTCCGCGCACCCGGCCATCGCCGCGGCACGCCTCGCAGGGGTCGGTGATGACGATGCCGTCGCCGCCACAGGTAGGACAGGGGGACACTGACACGAACTGCCCGAACACACTGCGAGTAGCCCGGCGCACCTCGCCGCTCCCGCCGCAGGTGGAGCAGCCGGAGGGACGCTTGCCCTTCGCGCTCCCGCTTCCGCTGCAGGATTCGCACTTGAGCATCGTCTTGAGCTTGACGGTGCGCTTCGCGCCGGTGGCGACTTCCTGCAGCGTCAGCTTGACCGCCACGCGAATGTCCTGCCCGCGCCGCGCATCGGCCTGGGCTCGCCCGCCCCCGCCGAAGAGCGACTCGAAGCCGCCCATCTGGCCGAAGTCGCGCATGAAGATGTTGAGCGCCTCGGCCAGGTCAACGTGGTGGAATCCTCCGCCGGCGTTGCCCTTGAGACCAGCCTCTCCGTAGCGATCGTACGCGGCGCGTTTCTGCGGATCGATCAGTGCCTCGTATGCTTCGGCGATCTCCTTGAACCTGGCTTCCGCGTCGGGCGAGGGATTCCGGTCAGGATGGAATTCCATCGCGAGCCGGCGGTAGGCGCGCTTGATCTCGTCCTCGGTGGCGTCCCGGTGCACATTCAGCAGCGCGTAAAAATCACTCACTCCATCAATCCTTCCACCATGCGGCTGGTATGCTCGACCAGCCCGATAATCTTGTCGTAGGGCATGCGGGTAGGCCCGAGCACGCCGATCACGCCGGAAAGCCCGCCACTCTGGTAGGACGAGGTGACCAGCGTGAAGTCACTGAGCTTGGGATCGGTATTCTCGGTGCCGATGGTGATGGTCAGGCCGCGGCGATGGTGATCGTCGAACGCCTGGCGGAGCAGGTCACGGCGCTCGGTGAGATGAAGCAGATCGCGCATCCGCCCGTTCGACGCGAACTCGGGTTGATCGGCGAGCGGCTGGGCGCTGCCCAGCACTACCGCGCTTTCCCCCGGCGAAAGATCGAAGAGGTCTTCCCCCTGCGCCACGAAGATGTTGATCAGCTCGTCATTGTGCGGCGCGCTGCCGATATCGCGGAGTCGTTCCGGGAGAGTGCTGCGAATCTCCCCGAGAGACAGCCCCGCCAGCCGCTCGTTCAGTATCCGCGAGACATGCTCCACCGCCTCCGACGCCACCGAAGTGGGTACCTCGACGAAGATGGTGCGGACCAGGCCGCTCTGCAGCGTCAGCACCGCGAGCAAGCGCTCGCTCGAGACCCGCACCAATTCGAGACGCTCCAGGACGAGGCCGTCGAGCGTCGGCGCAATGGCCACGCCGAGCTCTTGTGTCAGCACTCCGAGAACCTGGGCGGCCCGACGGAGAATGTCATCGATGGCGTTGCGCGAGCCGGGCAGGATCTCGCTCTCGATCTGAGCGCGGGCGCTTTCGGAGACGCTGGCGGGGCGCATGAGCCGGTTGACGTACAGCCGGTACCCGCGGTCGGTGGGAATGCGCCCGCCCGACGTATGCGTGTGGAAGAGGTAGCCCCGAGTTTCGAGCTCGCCCATCGTGGTGCGGACCGAGGCGGGAGAAATGCCCAGGCGCGACCGGCGCGCGGCCGCCTGGCTTCCCGCCGGCTGGGCGGTTTCGACGTAGATCTGGATGACTGCCTCGAGGATCCGAAACTGACGCTCGGTGAGGCCCTCGCCGCTCTGCATAACAGGAAATCTAGTAATGACTTAGGCTTGCCACCAGCGCGTCGAGTCGGAGCCATCCTTCAGGGGTGAGTACCAACCTGTCCTGCAAGGACTTCGCCCATCCAGCCGAGATCCAGAGTAAGGCCGTTGAAGCTGGAACCCGGCCCGCTGGAAGCCCATCGGTCGTGCGCAGGCCGAGATAGAGCTCTTCCAACTCGACCTGTTCCGGGCTCAGCCGTTCCAGCGCTTCGCGGAGCGCCAGTCCCGCGTCACTGCGCCGGCGGTACTCCTCCCAGTCCCTCACATTCCAGGACCGCTCCGATCCGAAGCCGCTATGCGCCGACGGACCCATCCCGATGAAGGGAGCGCGCCTCCAATACGCTCCGTTGTGCCTGGCACGAAGACCGGGCCGCGCCGCATTGGACACCTCGTAATGGTCGAACCCTGCCGCGTCGAGACGCTGATGGGCCGACAAGTACTCCTCGGCGGCACGATCATCCGCCGCGGGAAGGGATTCCCCTCTCGCGGTCCACTTGCCGAGCGCGGTGTGGGGCTCGATGGTCAGGCCGTAGAGCGACAGGTGCTCTGGCTCCAGGGCGAAGGCGCGATCCAGATCCGCTGACCAGTCGCGGCGCAGCACGTCCGGCACCGCATAGATCAGGTCCAGGGAAATGTTGTCGAAGCCGGCGGCCCGGAGTGTCCCCATCGCGATGCCGATCTGGGATGCGTCATGGGTTCGATGCATCCAGCTCAGCACCGCGGGGTCGAACGATTGGGCTCCCAGGGAAATGCGGTTGATGCCGGCGGCGCGCCACTTGGCGGCGCGTGGTGCGTCGACATCGTCGGGGTTGGCTTCGAGCGTGACTTCCACGCCGCTGCCAAGACGCCGATCGCGCGTGAACAATTCCAGCAACCGGGCCAAAGCCGCGGGGTCGAGCCGAGAGGGCGTGCCTCCGCCGAAGTAGATGGT
>JBEPVJ010000457.1:0-2763 GCA_041691095.1 Gemmatimonadales bacterium | reverse complement strand
CTTCTACTCCGAGGGCGGCCAGTTCTACTACGTCCGGGGGCTGGGGCGGCTGACCTCGACGCAGGACATCGAGAACGTGGTGCTCGCGGTCAAGGACGGCACGCCGATCCTGGTCCGCAACGTGGGACAGGTGGTGATCGGCTTCGCACCCCGGCTGGGCCAGTTCGGATTCAACGACTCCAACGACGCCGTCGAGGGCGTGGTGCTGATGCGCACCGGCGAGCAGGCGCAGTCGGTGCTGCGCGGGGTGGAGGCCAAGACGGCGGAGCTCAACAGCGGCGTGCTTCCCAATGACGTGAAGATCAGCCCGTTCTACGACCGCAGCGACCTGGTGCACCTGACCACGCGCACCGTGATCGACAATCTGCTCCGGGGCATTTTCCTGGTGGTCGTGATCCTGATCCTGTTCCTGCTGGACGCGCGCTCGGGGCTCATCGTAGCGGTCACGATCCCCCTGGCGCTCCTCTTCGCGGCGATATGTCTCGACCTGCGTCATATCCCCGCCAATCTCCTCTCCATCGGCGCGATCGACTTCGGCATCCTGGTGGACGGCGCGGTGGTCATGGTGGAGAACATCCACCGCAGTCTTGCGGCGCGGACCGGCACGACGGTGTCAATTCGCCACGTCATCGTCGAGGCGGCGTCGGAGGTGGACCGGCCGGTGGTGTACGCGATCGCCATCATCATCGCTGGATTTCTACCTATATATGTGCTGTCGGGCCCGTCGGGGCGGCTGTTTCGGCCGATGGCGGACACTACGATCTTTGCGCTGATCGGCGCGCTGGCTTTGACGCTGACGGTGGTCCCGGTGCTGTGCTCGATGCTGCTCAAGGCCGGGGTCAAGGAGAGCCGCAACCGGGTATTCGAGGCGATCCGGGACGCCTATGCCGGGGTGCTGGACCGCTGCCTGCGGCGCCCCCGTTGGACGGTGGGGGGGTCGCTGGTGCTGTTTGCCGGCGCGCTCCTGCTGACGCGGGCCATCGGGGCGGAGTTCATGCCCCACCTGGACGAGGGTGCGCTCTGGGTGCGGGCCACCATGCCCCCGACGATTTCGCTGGAGGAATCGAGCAAGCTCGTGCCGCAGATCCGCACGATCCTGAAGGGCTTCCCGCAGGTGACCGATGTCGCGTCGGAGCATGGCCGGCCGGATGACGGCACCAACCCCATCGGGTTCTTCAACGCCGAGTTCTATGTCGGACTCATGCCGTATCACGAGTGGAAGGGGGCAATCCGGTCCAAGCCGGAGCTGGTCGCCGAGATCGCCAAGAAACTGGCGGTGTTCCCGGGCATCACCTTCAACTACACCCAGCCCGCGGAGGATGCCGTGGACGAGGCGGAGACCGGCCTCAAGAGCGCGCTGGCGGTGAAGGTGTTCGGGCCCGATCTGCAGGTGCTGGAGGCCAAGGGCAGGTCGATCGCCAAGGTGATCCAGGGGGTCCGAGGCATCAGCCGGGTGCTGGTGGTGGAGGAGCTGGGCCAGCCCAGTCTTACGGTGCAGATCGACCGGGCCAAGATCGCGCGATACGGGTTGAGCGTGGAGCAGGTGAATGGACTGATCGAGGCGGCGGTGGGGGGCACGGCGGCGACCCAGGTGGTGCAGGGGGAGAAGCTCTTCGACCTAGTGGTGCGGCTGGAGGAGCGATTCCGCGAGCGCCCGGAGAACATCGGCTCCATCCTGGTGGCGACACCGGGCGGGCAGCAGGTGCCGCTCCGGGAGCTGGCTTCCATCGAAGTGACCAGCGGAGCGTCCTTCATATATAGAGAGGGCAACTCCCGGTATATCGGGGTGCAGTACGCGGTGGAGGGGCGTGATCTGGCCAGCGCGGTGCGGGAAGCCCAGGAGAAGGCGGCCAAGGCGGTGCCGCTGCCGACGGGCTACCGAATGGAGTGAGGTGGGGAATTCCAGGATTACGTGGCGTCGCGAGGACAGCTCGCGGTGGTGCTGCCGCTCACCGTGTCGCTGATCTTCATTCTGCTCTTCGCGCTTTACCGGAATTTCTCTTTTCCGTTCATCACCGTCGTCGGGGTAGCGCTCTCTGCGCCCGTTGGAGGATTGTTAACGCTGGCGTTGACGGGCACGCCGTTCTCGGTGTCCTCCGGCATCGGATTCCTTGCCCTCTTCGGCGTGTCGGTGCAGACGGCGGTCGTCTACATCTCCTACGCCAACGAGTTGCGTCTGTCAGGTCGCTCAATCGCGGAGGCTGCGCGCGAGGCGGCGCTCTACCGGCTACGCCCCATCATGATGACCGCGCTGGTCGCGGCCCTGGGATTGCTGCCCGCGGCGCTGTCTACCGGTGTCGGCTCCGACTCCCAGCGGCCCTTCGCGCTGGTGATCGTGGGCGGCTTGTTTTCCCGGCTCCTGATCAGCGTCTTCCTCATGCCGGTGCTGTACGCCGGCGTGTCCCGGGAAGGGGACCGGCTGGAGGTGTGACCGGCGCGAATTGAAACTGGCCGCGCCGGCACTGCGTTACGGTCTCATGGTACATCCCCCGCGTACCATGGGTATCATCGCGATTCTCGCGGTCTTGCTGAACTGTCACGCTCACGCCCAGGGTACCGGGTTTCGGTTTCACTGGGCAGCGCAGGCGGTCGTCGCCGGCACCCATGTCTCCCCGATTCCGGGCGGCGGGAGCGCCACCGAAGTGAAGGTCGTCGAGCCGATGCTCATGCTTCAGGCGCAAGGCTTCGGCCGGCACCTGGTCTTCGACGGCACGCTCGACCTCGAAGGACTCACCATGCCTAGAGGCTGTCTCTTACACATCT
>JBEPVJ010000456.1:0-2793 GCA_041691095.1 Gemmatimonadales bacterium | reverse complement strand
AAGAGACAACCGAGGTGATGACCACATGCTGCAATCCCATCACCTCGACCGCTTCAGCCAGCCGTTGCGGCTCGAGTGGGTCGAACGCTTTGGGGGTTCCGTGGGAGACGGCGCAGTAGGCGCAGTTCCGGGTACACACATCGCCCAGGATCATGAAGGTGGCGGCCTGGTGCTCCCAGCACTCGCCGATGTTGGGGCAGCGCGCCTCTTCGCAGACCGTGTGCAGGCCAAGCTCCCGCATCAAACCCTTGAGACGGATGTAATTCTCGCCGCCAGGCGCTTGAACCTTGATCCAGGAAGGCTTGCGCGCCGGGGACGACGGAACCGGGATGGGACGGCTCGTGTCGAGGACGGGAAGGGATCGGGGTAACGCCGGTGCCGCCAAGAGTTCTCCGGGTGTGCTGAGCCGTCAAGTTTACACCCGCGGCCACCCTAGGTAAAGCATTGCGGTGCTTGAGTCTGGAGCGGTTACGGCTACCGCCGAAAGAGCGCCAGCGCCCGCTGGATCGTGCTCGCCACGCCCCACGCGAGGGGCACTCCCACCGCGGTCCACGCCGCGATCAACATCGGGCCGGTGCGACCGGAGGCGTTCGCTCCCTTTCCGGCCGCTCGAACATGGTTCGGCGCGGAAGGCGTCGGCCTCGGCGCATCATTCAGGTGGTGCCGGCCGTCTACCGCCCGAACCATGAGATTGCAGAGCAGCCCAACCAGGAGCAGCCCCGCCATCAGGTACAGCGTGTGGTTGTACGCCTGGGCGTTGGGCACGCCGCGCCCGATCTCGTATTGCCGCATGTAATTGACCAGCACCGGTCCCAGGACACCGGCCGCCGACCACGCGGTCAACAGTCTCCCGTGAATCGCGCCAACGTACCGAGTCCCGAACAGGTCCGAGAGGTAGGCCGGAATTGTCGCGAAGCCGCCGCCGTACATCGTCAGGATGATCCCGAAGCACCCGACGAACAGCGCCACGTTGCCTATCCTCCCGGCAAAGGGCACCGCGGCGTAGAGCAGCGCGCCGAGGAGGAAAAATGTGGAGTAGGTTGCCTTGCGGCCGATCCGGTCGGACAATGAAGACCAGAAGAAACGTCCGCCCATGTTGAACAGCGAGAGCAGTCCGACGAATCCCGCCGCCGCCGCGGCGTCGATCCTCCCCTTGAACACCTCCTGGATCATCGGGCTGGCCTGGCCCAGCACCCCGATTCCCGCCGTGACGTTGAGGCAGAGCAGCGCCCAGAGCAGCCAGAACTGAGGGGTGCGGATTGCCGGACGGGGATGGACGTCGGCGTGGGAGACCAGCCTCCGGGGAGACGCCGGCGCGGAGTAACCCGCGGGCTTCCACCCCGGTGCCGGAAGCCGGAAGGCCAGCGCGCCGAGCGTCATGGCGGTGAAATAGATCAAGCCCAGGACCACGAAGGTTTCCGGGACGCCCACCGAGGTCGGCCCGGTAAAGTGCCGCATCAACGCCGTCGAGAGCGGCGCCGCGATCATGGCCCCGCCCCCGAAGCCCATGATCGCGAGTCCGGTGGCCATGCCCCGGCGGTCGGGAAACCACTTGATCAGGGTGGAGACCGGCGTGATGTACCCGAGTCCTAACCCGCAGCCGCCGATCACGCCGTACCCCAGCAGCAGCAGCCAGAGCTGATGGGTGCGCACTCCGAGGGCTCCCACCAGGAATCCGGCGCCCCAGCAGGATGCCGCGGCGAGGCCGCTCTTCCGGGGGCCGGCTTCCTCCAGCCACCGGCCGAAGGCCGCCGCGGAGAGCCCCAGGAACACGATGGCGAGGGTGAAGACCCACCCGATGTCGGTGAGCTTCCAGTCTCCCGGCGCCGGCGCGGCGACGCCGAGCACTCTGGTGAGCGGCAGATTGAAGACGCTGAAGGCGTATGCCTGCCCGATGCAGAGATGGATCGCGAGCGCGGCGGGCGGGATGAGCCAACGGTTGAAGCCGGGCCCCGCCCCCAGCCGGTCCGTCGCCAGGATGCCCGCCATCAGGGCTCGCGGAGCAGGCGCTCGATCATCTCGCGGTAGTCGGCGATCTGCTTGGTGTGCTGCGCGCCGGTGGCCGGCCCGCGGAACCCGGCATAGACCTCGCGAATCCGTCCGTCCCGGCCCAGAAACAGCGTGGTGGGATACGCCGTGAAGCCGTGCAGCTGGGGCAGGGAGGCGGCGGTCTCTTCCACGATGCTGGCGCCCGCGTGCAGCAGGACCCACGGAATCCTGAACTTGGCGCGAAAGCGCCGGATTTGCGGGTTATCCACCGCAGAGTCTCCGGTCACCTCGTAGCCCAGCCCGAGGATCTCGAACCCGCGGGCGTGATAGTCGCGGTAGAGCGCCAGCAGGTCGGGCGTCGCCTCGTGGCAGGTGACGCACCAGCTCCCGAAGATGTCCACCAGCACGACCTTCCCCTTGAGCCGGGGGTCGTCCTGGGTAACCCGGCGGCCCTCCAGGTCGAGGAAGCCGAAGCGGAAGGGATTGATGGTGTCGGCGGAGGTGAGCGGGGTGGGTGCGGCCAGGTGCGGGGCGCCGGTGCTGCGCCCCCCGCCCGACGGCGGGGCGGTGGCCGAGTTTCCCCTGGTGGCGGGGCTGCATGACCCCACGCGCACGACGCTGCGCATGTTCTACCAGGGCGCGCACGGCCACCCCCTGATCAACGGCTACAGCAGCTTTGTGCCCCCGACCTATATCGAACTGGTCGGCGCCATCGACCACGACGTGCATTTCACCGCCGAGGATCTGGGCATCCTGCAAAGCCTGGATACACGCTACCTGCTGTTCGACCGCGCGGCCTATAAG
>JBEPVJ010000455.1:0-2800 GCA_041691095.1 Gemmatimonadales bacterium | reverse complement strand
GAATTCGGGAGTGCCCAGGACGATGCCGGTGGCGGTGAGCTTGGTCACTTCGGGTCCCGCCACACTTTCCTTGGCCAGCCCGAAATCCATGACCACCGCGTGCTCGGCGCCCGATTCCCCGGTCACCAGCATCACATTCTCCGGCTTGAGATCCCGGTGCAGGATGCCGGCGGTGTGCGCGTGGTGCAGGCCCCCGCAGAGTTGCCGCAGGAACGGCACGGTCAGTGCCGCGGGCATGGGGCCGTGGCGGGTTTCTCTGCGCGACAGCGTCTCGCCGTCGAGGAAAGGCATCACGAGATACGGCATGCCCCCTGCCTCACCCCATGCCAGGATTCCGCAGACGTTGGGGTGATCGAGGCGCATGGCGACCTGGGCCTCCCGACGCAGCCGCGCCACCGCTTCCTGGTCTCCGGTAAGCCGCGACATCAGCACCTTCACCGCGACGGTGCGGCCGGTCTCCCGGTCCTTGGCGCGGTACACGTAGGCCATGCCGCCTTCCCCCACCCGCATTTCCATCTGATAGCGGCCATCCAGCACCCGGCCCGACAGCCCCGAGGCCGGATCCCCACGCCGGGCGGGCGGCAGCCGGCCCTCGCCGGTGCGGTGCAGACCGAAGGCGCGGGGGGTCGTCGGCATCGG
Organism: Gemmatimonadales bacterium; assembly: GCA_041691095.1. Taxonomy (GTDB): domain Bacteria; phylum Gemmatimonadota; class Gemmatimonadetes; order Gemmatimonadales; family GWC2-71-9; genus JABFSM01. The sequence goes on along the minus strand of JBEPVJ010000455.1, from coordinate 2,161 downwards.
AGTGCCCCCGGGAACCAGGGGGAAACCGTCCTTGGTGCAGAAGCGGGCCGGTCCATCGAAGGTGGCACCGCACCGGGGACAGCGAAGCGCGCTCAATCTCGAAAGCTGCTGCGCCCGTCCGATCGGGCGCGGACAAGGTTGCGTCCCGCCCGCGCAAGCAGCGAGACCCCGTCGATGATGCCTTCTCCCGGATAGGTGGCGAGCCCCAGGCTCACCACCACGTTGAATGCCTCCTCCGGCTCCCCGAAGATGGCCCGCTCCGACTGGCGGAGGATCCGCTCCACGAAGAGCCGCGCCCCGGCGCTGCCGGTATCCGGCAGTAGCACGGTGAATTCTTCGTCGGCGTGGCGCGACACGATGTCGATGGCGCGCTGCTCCCGGCGGAGCAGCTCGGAGAACTGGGCCATAACCCGGTCTCCACCGCGGCTGTCCGGGGACGCCGGAAGCCGCTTCAAATCGCTGAGACGAATCTGGAGACAGCTGAGCGAAGTCCCGCCGCGCTCGGCCCGCGCGATCTCTTCACTGAGCCGCAGGTCCCGCGCCTCCCGGTTAAGCAGGCCGGTGAGCGGGTCGGTTTCGGCGAGCTGACGAATGCCTTCGTCGCGGCGAAGCGTCTCCTCGCCTTCGCGCGCCTTCTCGATCGCCGAGACCGCTGAATCCACCACCCGGGCCGCGAAATCGAGGTCGGTATCGCCCAGGGGTGGGTCGCCTTCGCCGGTGCGGAGGAAGAAGACGCCAGCCCGTTCTCCGCCGAGCGAGAACGGCAGCACCAGGGTGGAGGTCGTCTCGATGTGAGCCAGGCCGCGGAAGAGGGGATCGCTGGGCGCGTCGGGGACCAGCACCACTTCTCCGGTGGTGAGCGCTTTCTCGATTTCAGGATAGCGCCGCACGTCGACCGACAGGTCGCTCAGCATGGGATTCTCGGACGCGGCGGCCACCGTCACCCGCTCGGCGCCCGGCTTGCCGAAGAGAATCGAGCAGCGGGGAATCCGAAGCGCGGCCGCGACCTGGCGCACCAGCACCTGAAACAGCTCACGCGATGGAAGGTTGGACGTGATCTCGCGCTGCAGCTCGGCCAGCGCCGCCTGCGACCTCGCCTCGGCCCGCGATCGGTTGAGGGCGCGCCCGGCGCGCAGGTGCACCCGGATCTTGGCGAGGAGCTCGCGCACCTGGATCGGCTTGGCGATCAGTTCCGACGCGCCGAGCGGTTTGACGACGGTGTCGTTGCCCGCGCTGCCCTGCGTGGCGAGCGCCAGCACCGGCAGATTGCGGTACACCTGGTCCCGCCGAATCATCTCCAGGATGGTCAAGCCGTCCCGACCCGGAAGGGCCAGGTCCAGCATCAGGAGATCGACCGGCTGGGTGAGCAGGTATTCGGTGAGGGCGGTGCCGCTGGAGAGCGTAGCTGCGTCGTACCCGTTCTCGGTCAGCAGGCGACAGACCGTCCGGGCAAAGGTCTGGTCGCTGTCCACGATGAGTACGTGCGGGACCAGACTATTCATCAGGTGGTGAGTCGCGCGAAGAGGTCAGGGTCCACGTTCCCTCCGCTCAGGATGGCTGCTACCGGGCCAGGAGGCCGGTAGTGTCCTTCGAGCAGCGCAGCGACGCCCACCGCGCCGGATGGCTCGACCTTGAGACCCATGTCCTGGAAAAGAAAACGCACCGATGACGCGATGCGTTCTTCCGAGATACGGGCCGCGCGCCGCACCCGTGGCCCGATGTGGCCCCAGGGCACGTTGCCCAACGATACGGGCAGCAGGCCATCGGCGATGCTGGCGGTGTCGGCGAGAGCAATGGGACCCCCCGCCGCGAGCGCCGCGGTGAGTTTGGCGGCTCCCTCCGGCTCCGCACCGATCAGCTCGACGGAATGACCCAGCGCCGCAGCCGCGAGACAAGCGCCTGCAAGAAGCCCGCCTCCGCCGACCGGCACCACGATCGCGGTGATCTCGGGATGATCGTCCAGGATTTCGAGGGCGCAGGTGGCCTGGCCCAGGACGACGTCTTCGTGCTCGAAGGGAGGCACCATGGCGAGCCGCTCGGCGGCCGCCAGGCCATCCGCGGTCTTCTGACGGACGTAGCGGTCCACCAGGATCACTTCGGCGCCCTCGGCGCGCACCGCGTCCACTTTGATGGCCGGCGCATTGTCGTTCATCACGATCAC